>DAHWGZ010000083.1 GCA_027335965.1 Acidiferrobacter sp. | reverse complement strand
CCTCAGTGGAGCAGGCGCACACCGAACGGCACGCTCAGCATGACGCTCACGGCATTGTCGGCGGGCAACGCGCTATGGTTGTAGGTGGTATGGTCAAACTCCACGTAATAGCGCACCCCCTTACGTGCCAGATAGACACCCACCAGGCTTTCCTGATCGAGACTGACCGCCGGGCTTGCCGTAGAATCTAGGGTATCAGGAGAAACGACCCCCGCCTGCCCTACGGGGTCGAGGTTCTCAGTATTGAAGGTGCTGTAGCGGAACACCCCCATGTACCGCTTGACGGGGTGGAAGCCGGCGGCCGCGAACCAGCCGCGCGCGGTCCCGTTGCCTTGCGCGGCAGCCTGCCCGTTATCGGAATGCTGATACTCATACCACAGCCACAGCGGGTCCTTGATATAGTTACCATAGCGGACATCGATGGCATACCGGGTCTGCTGGTAGCTGACCCCCGGAGCAACCGCGTTCCGCCCTGCTTCATAGCTCCCGGCGATTGCAAGCGGCCCGAAACCCACGCCGCCGTGCACAAAGCCCATGTCCGGATGATGCATGCTGCTCATGGTCTGGGACAGGCCCGTGCCATTGAAATAGCCCACCGCGTAGTCGACGGCCATCGACCTATGGACGAACTGGTTGAAGGCCATCACTCCCATCTCGCGGCCGGCGTTGAAGAGGCCGGACCCGGGTGCGGCGATCGCATTCGGCGCGGGGGCGGAGGTGAAGTCATTAAAGGCGATGTTGTAGGTGGCCGGTGAATAATTGATCCATGGCAGCACGCCCGCGGCCGTCATCCCCTCCTCGGCGAAGGGCACCATCATCTGGCCCACCTGCACATGCACCCCCGGGATGTAATTCAAGGTGACGTTGCCGTCCAGGACATGCGCATGGCCCACCACGCCATTGTTCGGATTCGCCGGGTTGTTGCCGAATTCGGCCAGGAAGTAGTAATCGATGTTGGGCCCGATGGACCCGCGGATGCCCGGGCGCAGGCGGTAGAACTTGAATTGCCCCATGCCCGTCACGTTTGTGGCCTTAGGCCCGCCCGCCTGAATATACGAATACCCCGGCTGCACGACGCCAAAGAGCAGCATCGTCGGCTTCTGTTGGGGCTTCTCCGTGCCATAAACCATCATCCATGACTTCATGGGCTTTTCATTCATCGATGGCAACAAGCCCGCGAGCGCGACCGCCGAGGTCGTCAGCATCGCCCCCGCCCCCAAGGCCCGCGCCAACCACGTCAGCTTTTTATTCGGCTTCTTCATTACGTCTCCTCCGGTTCCCTTTATGGTATGGTTATTGCCAGATCACCGCTTAACAAATCCTTCAGTCACTCGCCTCGATCAAGAACCCGAGGCTCCGCAGGCATTGGCCATGGATCCCTTCTTCGTTCCGGACGCCTGATGACTCCCGCTCCCGCCGCTTGCCGATGCCCCGCCACTCGCGGGCGCCGCGCCTGGAGCGGCACTGGTCGTGGCGCCAGCCGACGCGCTCGGTGTCGCGGCCTTGTGATGGCACGCCGTGAGCATCAGTAGACTGCTAGCAGTGATCGTGGATATGAGCAGACGCCGGACGCGCGCGTTCATTTTCTCCTCCTTAATCGACAGTCGACGACATTGTTATATCGTCTTTTTATTATATATTTATTCACTACTTATCATGATCGCCCGCCGGATCCGTGTCGATGTCTTTTGCACCGTCCCGGAATGCCTTCTTGGTACACGAACGTCCATACCACGCTTTTACGACAAGTTGCTTGTATGCGCAACCTCATTTATCAAAAACTTGCGCGCGATCGTGTGCTAACCGATGCCCAGAAAAGCGTCTCATCGCCCGGAAACTCCGGGACTGCGGTCCGAACGCCAGGGCACACGGACCCCCGGCGCACCGGTGGCGTGTCCGGGTTTTTTGGTGCCGGACCCGCGCGGCGCGCGACCGGCGCGATACCGCTCGGACGCCGCGAAGAATCCCGGAGAGCACACGCGCGCCCCGGCCTAATTGACGAAACCGACCGAAATGGGATCGCGATGGTGATAGGCCCATTGAGTCATGGAACCATCGTAGAGACGGACGTTCTTGTAGCCCAGTTCCTGAGTGGCCACGAACCACCCGATGCTCGCCCAATGTCCGGTGTTGCAGTAGGTCACCATCGGAGCACCGTGGTTCTCGGGAAAGCCCGCCACACGCGCCAGGGCCTCGAGCTTGGCCTTGGGCAGCAGATTGCCGTTGCGGCCAACCATCCAGGTGACGGGATAGGGAACGGCGCCGGGGATGTGCCCATATCGCGCCACGAACGGGGCCTTGGTCAAACCGACGATCTGATGCATGGGACGGTTGTCGACCAGCACCACGTGGGTATGAAGGTCCGCGCGCACCTGCTGCAAGGTGGCATAGATCTGCGGCTGATAGTGGGCCACGAAATGGCCGCGCACGCGCCGCGCGGCCTTCGTCAAGGCGCCGTGACTTTTCTGCCAGCCCTCGAAGCCGCCGTTCAGAATGGCCTCACTGTTATGGCCGAGGACCTTCAGGGTCCAGAAGGCCCGGGTCTCGCCCCCCAGACCGAGGCCCATCGGCGTGGCGATGTCATTGTAGACAACCACCTCGGAATTGTTGTTGACGCCCACCGACCGGAGATAGGCCTGAATGACGGGGATCGGCGGAAGCATGCGATTGACGCCTCGAACCATCATGCGCCAATGGACATAGGGCGCCGATATGGCTCCAGGGATGTGGCCTGCGGCATAGGCCTTGGGCGAGCGCAAATCCAGGATCACGAGCCGCCTGTCGTGCATATGGGTCTTCAGCCAGTGCGGGCTTACCATGGGTCCCGGCAGGGCCGCCATCGCGGTCCCCGAGATCGCGCTTATGCACAGTGCCGCCAACACTTTACGGTGCAGCATCGATATTTTGATCCGCATGATGTTCGTCCCCCCAGGGTAGGTCTTGATAAGGTTGTCGTGGCGGGCTGGAAGCAAGAGACGGACCATCCCGGAACGGCTTTGAATTCGCGTCAGTTTTTTGACAAATGCCGGCGGGTCGCGTCACCAGCGTGGTGACCACGGTCACCAATTTGGTGATGACAAACAGAACCCGCGGGCTGCGCCGGCCCCGAGGGGGTCGCAGCCGGCCCATTCGCGGCGCCGCCGCGCGTGTGGGGCGCGAGCAGCGCCTCGCCTGGAATTTTGCGATACCAGGTGGCGGTCTTTGGCGTTATGATCGGGATTTTTCGGAACCCGGCATGGACTTTAAGCAAAACCTCTCCGTGGCGGGTGCCACGCTTCTGGTGCTGGTGGGCATGGCGGCCAATAGTCTTTTGGCGCGCGCGGCGCTCGCCGGCCACCTGATTGGACCCACGCTCTTTACGCTCCTGCGGCTTGCCGGCGGCGCGGCCCTGCTTGCGGTCTTGTCGGCGATCCGGCGCGTCCCGCTTCGGCGTCCGCGGGCCAATGTGTTGTGGCTGTTCCTCTATGCCTCCGCGTTCTCCTATACCTACGTCGTGCTGGGGGCCGCCATGGGGGCCCTCCTGCTTTTTTTCGCGGTGCAGCTCACCATGTTCGTGGGGGCCGTGATCGCGGGCGAGCGGCCGACCGCGGCTCACGTGCTCGGCGGCCTCCTGGCGCTCGCCGGGCTTTATATCCTGGTGGCCTTGCAACTTCACCGCCCGGCGCCCTGGGCGGTCGTGGGCATGCTCGCCGCGGGCCTGGGCTGGGGCCTCTATTCCATGGGCGGGCGCGGGGTGCGGGACCCCCTTGCGCACACCACGGCCAATTTCCTCTACGCCGCATTACTGGGGGCTGGCGGCGCGCTTGTGCGTCTCGCCTGGCGGGCGGGGCCGCGATATGCGCCGCACTGGGCCGGCCTATTCGAGGCGCTCGTTTCGGGCGCCGTGACTTCGGCCCCGGTCTACCTGCTCTGGTACGCGCTCCTGCCCCGACTGCGCACCGTGTTCGCGGCCACGGTGCAGCTCGCGGTCCCGGTGATCGTCGCCGTGGGGGGTTGGGCCTTTCTGGGAGAGCCGGTAACCGCGCGCCTTGCGATGGCTGGCGCCCTGGTCTTGGCCGGGGTGGGCCTTACGATGCGCCGGACGGGACGCCGGGCCCACCCCCTTGGCGCGGGCCCCGGCACGGGCGCCTGATCGCCAACCATCCGGCGCGGGCGCTGTTTGCGGCAAGCGGCGCCCCGGGTAAAGGGTCCGGAGGCGGTGTAAGATCAGGCCACGGCCCGCGACTAAGCACGAGGCCCCTCGCCTTCTTGCGGGGGGACTGCCGCGCCTCCGCGGCCAGGAAGGTCCAGGGCATGGTCATAAACGATAGCCAGGACCGAATGGTGAATATGAAGGCCCCAGGCGCAGGGATGCGCCGCATCAGGCTGTCCGGGGACAGTGTCGTCGGCACACCACCACTAGCACTCATGAAGGAGTTTCTGATGAAGATAGCGAGCTATGCACTGCACACCGTGATGGCCCTGGCCGCAACCGTGGCCATCACGACGGCCCAGGCGAGCATGAAGAACGCCTGCGGCTCCCACGGACATGTGATGAAGAAATCGGGCTGCGGCTCCAAGGGCGGCACCATGAAGAGCGCCTACACCTCCAAGAAAGGCCAGATGAAGAACGCCTGCGGCTCCTAAGACCGCAGCTGGCGCCCGTGGCCACGCGGGGCCCTGGCCGGACGCCCCCGCCCCCTTTGGGGCGGGGGGCATTTTCCCGCGTTTCGAGCAAAACCTTCTTGCGCAGGGGCCTTCCGCGGCTCGCTGGGCGGTGGTGGCTCGCGCTGTTCATGCTGAACCTCGCGACGCCGGCCTGGGCTTGGCCGACCACGGCCTTTCTGAGCCACTACTGGCAGAGGCCGGTACCGGTCGGGGGCCCCTCGCCTCCCCATTGGCCAGCCTTCGAGACCGCGCTGTCGGCGCGCGCCTGTGGTCAATGCCACATCAGTCAGTACCGGCAGTGGCGTAAAAGCCGTCATGCGCTGGCCATGGGGCCGGGGGTCGTCGGACAACTCGCCCAGGCGGGCCTTGGCCATTGGGCCTTCGTGCGCGGCTGCCTGTCCTGTCATGCGCCAGCGCTTCGTCAATGGCGCGAGGTCAAGGCGGCCCTGAAAGGTCATGCGCTTGCGGCCTTCGCGCGCCAAGGCGTCACCTGCGCCGACTGCCACGTGCGTCACTACCAACGCTTCGGGCCACCCCTCGAACCGTATGTGGCCGCCGGGCGCATCGTGCACGGTGGCTTCACCAAAAGCGGCGATTTCACGCGCAGTCGATTTTGCATCAGCTGTCATCAATTCCATCGTGACGGCGCGCGACTGCACGGCGCCCTGCTGGAAAACGTCTATGGCGAATGGCGCAAGAGCCGTTTCGCGCGCGAAGGGGTGACGTGCCAGAGCTGCCATATGCCAGACGGGCGCCACGACTTCTATGGGATACACAACCCGCGCTTCGTGCGCCGCGCGCTTTCCATCCGCTTCCAGACAAGGCCGCTTGTCGCGGGCCATGCCCTCGTCGCCCGCCTCGTGATCACGAATTCGGGGGTCGGCCATGATTTTCCGACCTATACGACCCCCAAGGTGGTCGCCACCATCTGGCAGCGCTGCGCGCGCCATATGTGTCCCGGCAGCGTCCGCCGCCTCATCATAGCGCGGCGTATCAGCCTCAACCTAAAGCATCAATATTTCGATACGCGTCTCAAGCCCGGGCAATCCCGCGATCTCTCCTACGACGTCAAAAGGGCCGCACATGCCACGGCGCTCGAGGCACGCATCATGGTCTACCCGGACGCCGCCTATGCGCGCTTCTTCCGCGCCTATCTCGCGCGCTACACGCTCACCGCGCGCGAGCGGCGCACCATCCGGCAGGCGCTCGCCCGCGACGAGCATTCGGACTACGTCCTATGGCGGGCCGACCGCCCCTTGCCGCCACGCTGATCGACGGGCGAGCGGGCGGCCCGAGCCCGCGCGGCCTGCGCTCAGGCGCCCTGGCCGCGCACCAGGGTCCCGGGGAAACCGGCATCCTTGACCGCCTTCAAGAACACCGCCGGGCGCGTGCGCGCCGGGAGGTATTTCACGGTGACGTCTTGCGTGGATTCATCGACACCCACGCCCATCACGCCCTGCAGGCGGATGAGCGACATATAGACCGCGGTTGCGCAGGAATGATTGCGGCAGGTCATGCCGGGGATATGGATGACGGTCTGCGCGAAGCGCATGGCGACCGGGCGCGCGGACCCGTGGGGACTGATCGCCGCCACCGCGGGACCCAGCACCGCTATCGAGGCCAAGACGGCGGCGAGCATAAACGAACGCATGACAGACTTCATGATGAGCACTCCTAAGGTGTGGTGGGGATGGTTGGCACGATCAAGGCGGGTAGCACATAAGGCGCGAGCAGCGTGACCACGACCAGGGCGGTGCCGAACCAGAGCCAAAAGGCCGAGCGCGAAGCCTCGGGCGGACAGCCGCACGCGGTCGCCGCGCGTCGGCCCCGCCAATGACGGACATGCGCGAAACCGAGCAGGCCCAAGGTCATGGCGATGAGCCATGGGCGCAGTGGGTCCAGGATCGTGAGGTCCGAGACCCACGCGCCGCCGATGCCCGCCACCACCAGGACGAGCGGACCCACGCAGCACACCGATGCCAGAAAGCCCGTAACCACCGCCGCCCACAATCCGTGTCGGCCCGTGGTCAGTTGAGAACTTGCGCCCTTATCCGCCATCACACCCTAAAGTCCTCGTCGTGATCGACAAGCCTAGTTCCGTACCTGGGTACGGAATCAAGGCTGGCGATGGGTACCCGGCGGCGGCAACGCTCGCGCCCGGTGAGTCCGCCGCAAAGCTTGCCCCGGGGACGACAAAAAGGCTATACAGGACAGACGCCCCGCCAAGCGG
>DAHWGZ010000082.1 GCA_027335965.1 Acidiferrobacter sp. | reverse complement strand
CTGCCCGAGGATCGGGAGCTGGCAGAGGTGTTGAGCCCTGGCGCCGATCAACCGGTCGGTGTCGAGCGCCGCACCCTTTTGCGAGCAGATCCTCGCCTGGCACGACCAGGGGATCACCGCGAAGGCCATCCAGCAGGCGCTGGCGCGCAAGTACCGCTTCACTGGCAGCGTGCCCACCATCTACCGCCTACTCGATCGGGCCGTGGACTTAAGGCCCCCCGGCCACGGTGATCCGGGATTTTGCGGTCGCAGAGGCCGCCCAGATCGACTTCGGCCAGGGGCCGCAGATCGTCGACCGTGCGACCGGCGAGGTCTTCAAGACCTGGTTTTTCGTCATGACGCTCGCCTGGAGCCGTCACCAGTACGCCGAGCTTGTACGCAACCAGAAGGTGGAGACATGGCTTGCCTGCCATCGCCACGCCTTCGAGTGGTTCAACGGCGTCCCGGGTCGCTTGATTATTGATAACGCCAAGTGCGCCATCACTCGTGCCTGTTACTACGAACCCACGGTGCAGCGCGCCTATGGGGATCTGGCCCTGGGCTATGGCTTCCGGATCGACGCCTGTCCGCCGCGTGACCCCCAGAAGAAGGGGCGCGTCGAGGCGGGGGTCAAATATATCAAGACGAGCTTCCTCGCGTTGCGTGAGTTTCAGAGTCTCGCCCAGGCCAACGCCGAGTTGCGAGCCTGGGTCCTGGGTGAGGCCGGCAACCGCATCCACGGCACCACGCGCGCGCGGCCGCTCACGCTCTTTACCGAGACCGAGCAGGCGCTCTTAAAGCCGTTGCCTCCGATCGCCCCGGAGTGTCCGGTGTGGGCCCAGGTGCGCGTCCACGGCAACGCCCATGTCCAGTACGAGTACTGCCACTACTCGGTCCCGTTTCGCCTGATCCGGCACAGCTTATGGCTTGCGGCCACCGCCAGCGTGGTGCGGCTCTATGCGGACCATGTGCTCGTCGCCACCCATGCGCGCCTCACAAAGCCCGGGAGCCACGCCACCGTACCCGACCACATGCCGCCGGACGCCCAGGCCTATGCCCTGCGCGACCCGCAGTGGTGCCTGAAGTCCGCACAGGCCATTGGGTCTGCGTGCCGGGCCGTGGTCGAGGCGCTCTTTGCCGATCGCGTGCTGGAGCACCTGCGCGCGGCTCAGGGATTGCTACGACTGGCCGACCAGTACGGAGCGACACGTCTTGAGGCGGCCTGCGCGCGCGCCGTGCATTTCGGGACGCCGCGCTACCGTACCGTCAAGAGCATCCTCGTCCAGGGGCTCGATCGCGTCGTCGCGCATTCCGAGGCCGCCGCCCTCGAGGACCCCTATGTGCGGGGCGGGCGCTTCAGCCGATCCTCGTCTAAATCCGTGCACTGACACAGACCCTTTTAAGGAGCTTTCCCATGAATCCCATGCCATCCCTTGTGCCGTACCTAAAGCAGCTGCGCCTGTCGGGCATCCTCGACTCGCTGGAGGCCCGTAACCGGCAAGCCATCGCCGGACAGCTCGCCTACACCGACTTCCTGGCGCTCTTGATCCAAGACGAAGTGGCGCGCCGCGAGCAGCGCCAGTTTGCCCAGCGCCTGCGCAGGTCCCAGGTGCTCGCCGACAAGACCCTGGATCGCTTCGACTTCGCCGAACGGCCCTCGGCCCCGCACGCACTCATCGCGGATCTCGCCACCGGCCGGTTCGTGACCGAGAAGGCCCCGGTCTTGATCGTGGGGCCGACCGGCACCGGCAAGAGCCACCTGGCCCAAGCCTTGGGGCACTGCGCGCTGCGTCAAGGCTTCGATGTCGTGTTCGCCTCCCAGGCGCGGTTGCTCGCGCAGATGCGCGCGGCGCGCGCCACGCAGGGCTACGACCGGAAGTTGAAGCAGCTTGCCCGGGTCGATGTCCTCATCGTCGATGATTTCGGTCTACGTCCGCTGCGATCCCCCGAGGACGAGGACTTCCACGACCTCATCGCGGAACGCTATGAGCGCGGCAGCTGCATCATCACAAGCAACCTGGATTGGAACGAATGGCCGAGCGCCTTTCCGAACAAGCTGTTGGCCGCCGCGACCCTCGACCGCCTGCAAGACGGGGCCTATCGGGTGGTCCTTGATGGCGCAAGCCACCGCAAGCCGCGCCCTCTGTCTTCCGATCCCGCCGCGCCTCCCTCCGGGGGCCAGCCTCGGGACCGCACCGACGGGGCCTGACATACCGTTGCGGCATGACGTTATTACGATATTACGATATTACGTTACAGCATGATGCGATCCCCGCATGGCCGCACACCGAGGTGGTCAGGACCTGCGGGGATGGCGCTATCAAAGGAGATCTTATGTCCCGCCCAGGCATCACACCCGAACAGGTCTTTGCCGCCGCGTCCGAGCTGCGCGATCGCGGTCAGACCGTCACCGTCCAGGCCGTGCGTCAGGCGCTCGGCGCCGGCAGCTTCACCACCGTCGCGCAGCATCTGCGTACCTGGCGGGCGCACACCGAGGCGCCGCCCCCTCTCGTGCTGCCGCCGGCGATCGCGGCCGCGGCTACCCAGGCCCTGACCGCCGTCTGGATGGCCGCATGCACGCTCGCGCGCCAGGAGATCGATACCATCCGGGCCCAGGCCGCGACCCAGGAGCAGGCCGGCCAGGCCGCGATCCAGGAGGCCCTGCAAGAGGTCGCGCGACTCGAGGCCGGCATCCGCGAGGCCGAGGCCACACTGCGCGACCAGGCCTCCGCGATCGAACAGTGGCGCGCCCAAGGAGCTGCCTGCGAGGCCGCGCAGGCAGTGTGTCGCGCGACCATCGCCGAACGTGACGCCCGGATCGCGGAACTCAAAACCGATCTCGCTCAGGCGCACGAGCGTCATGCGCAAAAGAGCGCCGAATGCGGGCGCCTCCTGGGTGTGCTGGCGGCGCAAACGCCGCCTGCGGGCCCCGCCACATCCTCTCCCGCGCAGCCCGCCTAAACCGCGCTTCTCCATCACCCCGGCGGGGCGGCCCTCTACGTCTGCCGCCCCGCCCTCACGAGATGGGATTTCGAGGCCCTTGTCAGCTTGCCAAAAACCCCGTAAAACGAACCCATCCGAAACCGGGAAAAGGCCACTTTGCCGTGGCCCCATTAAGCCGCGAATCGGTGGCGCCTTTAGGGTGCGATTTAACAGGCGGGCCGCCCGCGCTTGGGGGCCTTGTTTTCGTTGTCGCCGACCCGGTTGCCTGCCCTGCTCACGGGCCCCTTGGTTTGCCTGCTCATAGCGATGCTCCTATGCTGCTTCTGTGGCCTATTATAGATGACGACTCATCTTTATTCAGAATATTTCAATGATGCGTCATCGAAACTAGGGGCCTTTTCAGGGACGGTAGGAGGGGGTCGGCGTGGCCTGCGCGGCGATCCGATCCCAGGGACCTTCGAGGGCTCAACCACGTGGAGGTCGCGGCGATTACGGGGCACAAGACCCTGCAGATGCTGAAGCGGTATACCCATCTCAAGGCGAAGGATTTGGTGGGGAGGCTGGGGTAGTGCCTAAACGAGACCTGACCTACTCCGCAGCGCTTCTTAGCCCATACTAATTGGCGGCTCGCGACCCATGGTGGCAATCAGGCGCCCGTATCGAATGGGTGGTGTCGCCCATCCTGGTCGGTTGCCTCCGCCGGTAGCTGACATTTAGCAACGACCGCGTCCAATATTTCCGATGGTTCACACGCACAGCAACCCCCGGGAGTCACTTAGCCTCCCATACCTAGCGCGCGTTCACCGAACCAGAGAAATGAATGAGTACCAGAAATCGTCGCGAGTCTTGAGCGCAACCCCAGAATTAACTACAACCATTTTATTTTATGGAACATCCGGATCGTGGCGCGTGACAGTCGCGCACGGAATGCATTAGGGAATGTTACCAGATCACCTACGGAAATCCGACGAACAAACCAATTCGATTCCGCGTAGTTTGTAAAATACCCGCGCCTTCCTGTCCTTATTAAAGAAGACCTTCAGATGATGCACAGCATTCGGAAACTTATCTTCTTGTAGTTGGGACTTTCCAAAGAACCCCTTGTCGCGCATTATCGATTCTACGTTTGTCCCCTCGCTGGTCTGACCAGAAATATCGGCTGGCACGTGGGTCACGATAGAATCGTCGCCGTGGGGACACGTTCGCTCGATATATTTTATTAAGAATTCCGGGAGGCTGGCATTGCCGATTTTTTTTCGCAAAGCCCAGAGCGGCTTTGTGCCCATTGTGGGCTGTGCTAGAAGAGCACGTACATCGTCCGTCAGGTCGAAAATCTGAAATGACAATTCGCCTCTATTAAACATAACTGCAGAATCGTCTATGCTTGACGCTGAGGTCACGGAAATTCTATTATTACCGATCCAGACCGGGGACCCCAAGTTTTCCTTAATAGTGTAAAGCGCCAGCCGATGGAAAATGAAGCAGCGTTGCCAATCATGATACAACTCTTTGGGAATAGTCAGCTCGAAATGCTCCAGATATTCGCCGCGCGCCCCAAACATTCTGGCGCGCTGGATATATGTGTCTTGCTGGAGCTTATGCGTGACGTCGCGCGTGAAATACATCCCTAGCAAGTTCGGAAATGTGACACCGCGTGATATGATATTGCCGCCGATGATGACAGTGAAAGGCGATGTCGGCTCGGTCGGATTATCCCCGGCGGATTTTCGATCCCGCTCACTATTTAAGACAATCGTGCTCACCCTCGACGCGTTCTCGACGACATACTCTGCTATACGATTTGGGTCTGATTGTGGGTACAGTTTGGTAGCGCACTTGAAAATCCGGCGAATAGCATTCGGAAATTCGCGATGCTCTATATTAGTGAGCACCGCCATTTCAGTCTCAATAGCGACACGGTCCGCTTCATGGTCATTCTTTTTTCCGCTGGTGTGGACGAGAAAGCTGTAGTTTTTTTCCGGGGTGTTCACATAGCAGTTGAGGAATGCAGAGCGCACCAGAAAGCGCAGCAGCGCTTCGCATGCATCTTTAGGATCATTTTTCGGACCCAACATCACCCTATTATATTTGGGGGGTCCGTCAATTGGGAAGAAAACGTCCTGTCCAGTATAAGCCTCATGCGCAGGGAACTGAACCCAATGTTCAGCTTTGTTTCCTAAGGTGTGATTGAGGTCCAGGCGCGCGGGCGTAGCGGTGACACCAATATAATAACCGTCAGCGCCAATAAGCTTCTCTATGAGATTGTTGATTGGACTTTTCTGCTTCTTGTTGACCTTGGAATTTGGTGTCGCGTAGTCCGCTTCATCATCGATGACAACCACGCCTTTCAAGCCCTTGATGCGGGCAATAAATTTATCCAAATCCCGCGCGTTTTTCTTGCAGAAAACAATAAGCTCCTGCTTCGAAAAATCGATCCCTGAGCCGACGATCTCAGGCGATATTTTGGGAGTGGGCGCGAGCGCGGAGCTTTTGAAGCGGCGCAGATTCTGGGACAGCAGATCAACATTGTCGTTGAGAAGATGGACAATGACGCGATGGCCCAGATCGAGGAGCTTCGCGGTCAAACAAATCATCATCTCGGTCTTACCGCTCTGTGGCTCTCCATAGATAATCAAAGAGGCTTTTTTGGCCTTGGCGAGATTGGTGATGGCTCCTTCGACAGCCTGCTCGATACAACCTGTCGCCGTGCCGGCCGTGCGCAGTCGGGCTAGCTGCTTAGCATAACGGTTGGGCAGTTTTGCCCTCGCCTTAATCTTGGTGAGGTCGAAAGAGTCTGTCATAGCCGCATCTACTGCCCGGATAGTTTGAAGGTTAATATCGTTTCGGTGCGTATCCTTCGCCCGAGTGCCGACGTTTTGTCGGTCGGCATCGGGAGATACCGGCTCGACGAAGGGAGTTCGCGTTCCGTTTCAGTGAGGAGGTGCAGTCCGGCCAAATGAGCGGCCATCTGCACCCCGCGGGAATTGGAAACAAAGACATCCTTTAGGCACGAATTCCCGATTACAAACACTGCGCAGCCATCACTCTTAAGAACTCTTGCCACCTGCCGCAGCATCAGGGTCAGGTCAAGGCAATAGCGGTCGACCATCTTTTGGTGGCGGTTGGGAAGCTCATGTATTGCACCCAGAGCGTCGCGAACGCTTCGAACAGATTCGGATATGTCGCTGTCCGGTCCTCGTTCGGCACCGACGCTGTCGGAGCGAATACGACGAAGTTCATCAATTCCGTATCCTAGCCATATTAGTGAGAGGCGGTGGCCTCGCATATAATCAATCGCATTAAGATATGGTGGCGATGTCATTACCATATCAATGCTGTGGTCGCGTATCCCTGTGAGGCGACGGGCATCACCCAATCGGACGCGCGGCCGTACGTCGCAGCTTCCTTCCTCGAATCGGCTCCTGATGCCATCAACGGATTTTTCGAGCCGTTCGAATACATCAAAATCATTATCATCAATGACTCGGTGCGGACGGCTGTGAGACACATCGCGTGCCAGAGACGCCCCGGACTCCTTTGTGATGATGAGCCGGCTTACCGCAATCCGTAACGCACAAGCCTCGGCAGAATTGTCAGATAAAACAGCGCTATGATGAAGGACATGTGCGATTTTCTTGAGCGCAAGGCGCTGTTTCGCGGCAAACCAATATTCCGCGAACTCCGCAGTTTCGCGGTCGAACCAGGGCAAATCGATGTCCCGCTGGCGCAACCGGGATGCACGATCTATCAGAAGCCGGGCCAAGCGATCTAACCGAGTGGTATTCAGCCGCGTCGTTGCTGCCGTCGTCATAAGGACGGCGAGCGGATCGATGTCAAAGCCGATGCATCGGTGCCCGTTTTGCGCCGCTGCCTTGAGCACAGTGCCGGAGCCGACCATCGGATCGAGGACGACCGAGTTACGTTCTAGATCCTTGGTCTTACGCAGGGCGAGCTCGGGTGCCATGCGGGCAGGAAACGGATGAATATTATA
>DAHWGZ010000081.1 GCA_027335965.1 Acidiferrobacter sp. | reverse complement strand
TCGGGGCGCAAGGGCGAGGCCCTGAACAAACTCGAGGAACTGAAGGCGCGCGGCTATGTCCGTGCCCGCATCGATGGACGGGTAGTCGAGCTCGGTGAGGCCCCGCCGCTTGCCAAGACCCAAAAACACACGGTCGAGGCGGTCGTCGACCGCCTGGTGCTGCGTCCCGGACAGGAGGCGCGGCTCGCCGAGTCCTTCGAGAACGCACTGTCGCTGTCGGAGGGCCTCGTGCGCCTCGTGACCCTGCCCGCCGATGGCGAAGCGGCGCAGGAATTGCTGTTTTCGGCGCGCTACGCCTGCCCGCACTGCGGCTTCAGTCTCGCGGAACTGGAACCGCGGATCTTTTCTTTCAATAACCCCGCCGGCGCCTGCCCGAGCTGCGACGGCCTCGGCGTTCGCCAGTTCTTCGACCCCGAGCGTGTCATACAAGACCCGACCTTGAGCCTGCCGGCGGGGGCGATACGCGGGTGGGACCGCCGCAACCCGTTCTATTTTCAGCTCCTGGAGTCGATTGCCCGGAACTACGACGTCGATATCGAGACTCCCTTCGAGGACCTCCCCAAAAAGGTCCGGCAGGTCATCCTCCATGGCAGCGGCGAGGAATCGATCACCTTCACCTACGTGGATCGCGGACGGCGCCATCGGCGCAAGCACCCGTTCGAGGGCGTGATCCCCAACATGGAGCGCCGCTATCGCGAGACGGAGTCGGCGAGCGTGCGCGACGAGCTCGCGCGCTTCATAGGCAACCAGGTCTGCGAGGCCTGCGCCGGCAGCCGCCTACGCGAGGAGGCGCGCAACGTATTCATCGACGCGCGCGCCATCCACGAGGTCACGGCCTTGTCGATTCACGAGGCCCATACCTTCTTTTCGCACCTGCTGCTCCCCGGCCAGCGCGGGGTGATCGCCGCCAAGATCGTTCACGAGATCAGCGAGCGCCTCAAATTTCTCGTGAACGTGGGACTCGATTACCTGACCCTCGCGCGCTCCGCGGAGACCCTGTCCGGGGGCGAGGCGCAGCGCATCCGGCTCGCATCGCAGATCGGTGCCGGGCTCGTCGGCGTCATGTATGTCCTGGACGAGCCCTCCATAGGCCTGCACCAGCGCGATAATGGCCGCCTGCTCGCGACCCTGGAGACCCTGCGCGACATGGGCAATACCGTGATCGTGGTCGAACATGACGAAGAGGCGATCCTGGCCGCCGATCACGTCGTGGACGTGGGCCCCGGGGCCGGGGTTCACGGCGGGCAGATCGTGGCCCAAGGGACCCCGGCGCAGATCATGGAAAATCCCGACTCCCTGACCGGGAAATACCTGAAGGGCATCGAGGAAATCCCGGTACCATCGATCCGCCGCGGCGGAAACGGCGAGATCGTGATCCGTGGGGCGCGCGGCAACAACCTGCGCGGCGTCGACGTGGGCATCCCGGTCGCGGCCCTGACCTGCGTAACCGGCGTCTCGGGGTCCGGTAAATCCACCCTCATCAATGACACGCTCTACGCCGCCGCCGCCAATCATCTGAACAAGACGCGGCTGGATGTCGCGGCGCACGCCGGCATCGATGGCCTCGAGGCCTTCGACAAGGTCGTGGACATCGACCAAAGCCCGATCGGGCGGACGCCACGCTCCAATCCCGCCACGTATACCGGCCTCTTCACCCCCTTGCGGGACCTCTTCGCCGCCACGGTCGAGGCCCGCGAGCGCGGATTCGGTCCGGGGCGTTTCTCGTTCAACGTCCGCGGCGGACGTTGCGAGGCCTGCGAGGGCGACGGGCTCGTCAAGGTCGAGATGCACTTCCTGCCCGACATGTACGTGCCGTGCGATGTCTGCAAGGGCATGCGCTACAACCGCGAGACGCTCGAGATCCGCTACAAGGGCCGGACCATCCACGAAGTCCTGCAAATGACCGTGGAGGAGGCCCTGTCCTTCTTCGACGCGGTCCCTTCGATACGCCGCAAGCTCGAGACCCTGACCGACGTGGGACTCGCCTACCTCACGCTCGGGCAGTCGGCAACGACCCTGTCCGGGGGCGAGGCGCAGCGCATCAAGCTCGCGCGCGAACTCTCGAAACGCGACACCGGACGCACACTCTATATCCTCGACGAGCCGACCACGGGCCTCCATTTCCATGACATCCGGCAATTGATCGGCGTGCTCCAGACATTGACGGAACGGGGCAACACCGTGGTCATCATCGAGCACAATCTCGATGTCATAAAGACCGCGGATTATCTCGTGGACCTCGGCCCGGAAGGCGGGAGCGGCGGCGGTCGCGTGGTCGCGAGCGGCACGCCCGAGGCCTTGGCCACCCATCTGTCCTCGCACACCGGGCGTTATCTGCGGCAGGTCCTCGAGCGTCACGCGCGGCCCCCCGCGGCCTCAGTCGAGGACCAGAAGCGGGTCGGCAAGCTGTAGGCCCAGGATCGCGGCCGCCGAGCCCTCACGGACCGCGATCTCGATCAGGCCGTTGGCGTTTTCGTAAAAAAACGGCTCCCCGGGCACGCCCTCGGCAAAGACGCGCGCGCGCCGCAACCGGCGGCCTTTGATGGCGAGCGAGCGCAGGCTCGGCCGCGCGCGCAGGCCGGTCACGACATTGCCGTAGTGATCGATGAACAAGACGCGCGCCCAGTCGTCGGGCCAGTCCGGAAACCGCGTCAAGGGCGCCGGCTGGGCGGACGGACACGCGCCGCGCGCCAGGGCCGCGGCCGCCGGCGCGAATACGTCGCGTCCATGAAAGGTGGGCGCGGCCGTGGCCGGTATGGTCAGGGCCTCGCAGGACTCCACCCCCTCGCGCCGCGCCACCATCTCGAAAAGCCCATTGTCGGGGCCGACGTAGAGGCGCCCGCCGGCGCGCAAGACGATGGCGTTGCGCGCGCCCCCCACCCCGGGATCGACGACCGCCATGATGACCGCGCCCGCCGGGACATCGCGGCAATAGGCGCTCAGGAGATGGGCGCTGGCCTGGATGGCGAAATCGGGCAGATCATGGAAGAGATCGATGACCGGGACCCCGGGCGCGAGCGCGGCGAGCCGCAGGCGCACCTGGCCCACATAAGGGTCGGCCACCCCGAAATCGGTCAGCAGCACAATCATTCGCCCAGTCTAGCACCCGGCGCGCGAGGGCCGTCCGGGGATTCGCCATCGGGCGCGCCCCTCCGGGAAACGGCTTCCCTGGGATGGGGATGTCAAAAGGCCAGCACGCGTGGCGCGTCCACGCGCCGATCCGTGATGGTCGTCGGCAATTCCTGATGATAGGCCCGCGACGGCAACAGGCCGCACCCCCCGAACCGGGCCATGACCTTGAGTTGCGCGAGCCCATCCTCCCCGCAGTGCTCCACGGGCAGATGCCGCCAGAAGGGAAAACCCCCGACGGCCCGCAAGGCCGCGACATCGTACAGGACGCAGCCCCCTATCCAGGCGGCGCGATATCGATGGTAACCGCTCACATGACGCCCCGCATGATAGAGATTGGCGGCATTATGCAGGCGGTGGCGGGCCCATGACGGCGACTGCGGGGTCACGGTCTCGGGGATCACCGGCCCCCTGCCAGAACTCGATCCGCCGCTCATGGGGGCGCTCATCGTCCCGGAAACTGAGCCCGATGAGGCCGTAGCCCACGAACCCGCAGCCCTCGGCCTTCAGGGTGGCTGGCAACGGAGGCAGGGCGCCACGCCCCAGAATCACGTCATCGTCGAGGAACAGGGCGTGGGGGGGGCGCGCCTGCTCGAGCAGGAAGGCGCGCTGTTCGGCGAGCCCGCGGCGCGGCAGGTGGCGATGCCAGGCCAGGCAATGCCCCTCGGCCTCGAGCACCCGGGCGATGGCCCGCACCTCCGCGGTCGACGAGGCCGGCAACGTCACCCTGATCGGACACCACCACGCGCAGCGGCAGCTCCTGAGCCGGCAGGCTCGCGAGCGTCACGGCCAGGGCCGCCGGTCGATTGTAGGTCGGTATCAGAACGTCCCCTAGCCGGTCTTCGCGTCCCTGCGAATGCGCTCTATGAGGCCGCTGGTCGAACGGTCGTCCATGTACTCGAAGCCGGACCCGCCCGCCCAGCGCCTCGACCAGGGCGACCTCCGGCAAGGTCTTGGCGGCGTAGTCGCCGCCCTTCGCGAACACATCCGGACGCACCATCTCGATGGGCCCATGGGCGGTGTCCCCGGCGAAGGCCAGGACATGGTCCACGCAACCCAGGGCCGCCACCACGGCGATGCGGTCGGCGAGCGGATTGAGCGGCCGTCCGGCCCCCTTCAGGCGCCGGGCCGAGTCATCATCGTTCAGGTCCACGATCAAGACGTCGCCCAAGGCCTTCGCGCGCTCCAGATAGGTGATACGGCCGCGATGCAGGATATCGAAACAGCCGTTGGTGAAGACCACGCGCCGCCCCTCCTGACGCAGGCGCCCGGCGCTTTGCCGGATCTGGATCGCGTCGCGCAGAAACTTCCCCTGGCCGGCCAACTCGCGACCCAGCTCATCCCCTCCACAGGTCGCCGTGCCCTCGCGCGCGAGAATGAGATCGGCGGCGGCCGCCAGGTCCATCGCCGCTCGCAGGCCGGCGCCGGATGCGAGCGCGAGCGTCATGGCGCTCACGAACGTGTCGCCGGCGCCGGCGGCATGGGCGGCGGGCACGACGCACCCGGTGGTCCGGTATGGGCCGTCGGCGCCCAGCAAGCAGGGCCCCCTCGGCATCGAGGGTCACCACCACCAAGCACGCGCCGGTGGCGTCCAGGAGACGGTCTTCGTGACGGGCGATGAAGTCGGCGCGATCGTTCGGCGGGGCGCCGCCGACGCCCAAAAGCCGGGCGGCCTCCGCGAAGTTGGGCTTGACCACGAGCGGTGCAAGATCGCGATAGCCGCCAGGATCCTTCGCATCGACGACCAGCGCGAGCTTTTGTCCCCGCAGGCGCCTCACGGCCTCGCGCAGGGCCGGGCCCATGGGGCCCGGCCCGTAATCCGACACAAGCACGGCATCGCAATCGACGGTCGCGTGCGCGGCGGCAAGCCGCGCGGCGAGTCTCGCGCCCATCGGACCCACGTCGCCCTCGTCGAAACGCGCCACGAGTGGATCGTCACAACGCAGCCGCTGCTTGACCCCGGTGCGCCGCCCGGGATCGGCGACGACGCCCTCGCAGTCCACGCCCTGGCGCTCGATAAGCGCGCAGCCGGCGGCCTGGCCGATCCGCGCCGACCCACGATACGAGGCGCGCCTGGGCCCCCAGGGCGCTCAGGTTGGCGGCGTTGGCCGCCCCGCCCCGGGACCTCCTGCACGGTCTCGAGCCCCACCACCGGCACCGGCGCCTTGCGACAAATGCCGGCCGCGCGGCCCTTGAGGTCACGATCCCGGATCACCTCCCCGAGGACCACGACGCGCCGTTCCCTGAAAGACTGCAGCACAGTCATGAGCGTCTGTACGTCAACCATCGGCCGCCTCCCGGAGGGTCTCGCCCCACAAACCGAGCGCGTGCGCCACCACCTCCGCGGGCGGGATCGCCAGGCACTCGAGCTCATAAGGGCACGTGAATCGGTAACAGGGGGAACAGGCGGTTGGCCGGCGCAGGAGGCGCGCGGGGGCGCGGCGGGGACGCCATTGCGACTCGAGGTCGGTGCCCGCGTACAGGATCACCATGGGACAACCGACCGCATCGGCCAGATGCATCGGCCCGGAATCGTTGGCGATGAGCAGCCGGGCGCGCGCGAGCAGCGCTACGAGCGCCGCGATATCGGTCTGTCCGCACAAGGATACCGCCCCGGAGGCGCCCGCCACCGCCGCGCCACGGGCGGCGTCCTTGGGGCCGCCCACTACCACGACCGCGCGTCCCGCCCGCCTCAGGCCGGCGGCCACCGCCGCGTAGCGCCCCTCGGGGTATCGGCGCGCGCTGCAGGTCGCGCCGGGGGCGATCACGACGAAATCCCCGCGCACGCCCCGCTCCTGCAACAGCCGTTGCGCCCGCGCGTGCGCTGCGGGCGTCACCATGATGCGCGTGGCGGCCGCCTCCGGCCCGCCGACGGGAATGCCGACCTCGCGCAAGAGATGCAGATTCCGATCCACCTGATGGCAGTCGTCGGCCGGGGGGCGCACCGCATGCGTCAAGAGCCCGCCGCCGAACTCGCGGGATTGGCCGACACGCAGCGGAATGCCCGCCAGATAACAGGCATAGGCGGGCGGAAAGGGGCTTTGCGAGAAACTCGTGAATATGAGCGCCGCATCGAAGGACCGGCGGGCAAGCTCGGACACCAGCGCCTGTTCACGGCCCGGATCGAGGGGCATGTCGCCCCGGGCGTCCTGCCACAGGGCGCGATGCGCGAACACCTCGTCGAGGCCCGGCACAAGCCCCGCCGCGGAGGCCCCGGCCGGCGAGGCCATGAGCGCAAGCTCAGCGCCCGGCCACGCCCGCCGGAGCGCCCCCACCGCCGGCGACAACATAAGAATGTCCCCGATGTTGTCGAGACGCACCAACAACACGCGCGCCACGCTTTTGAAGGCGTCCATGCCCCGGCCCTTCGCTGTCATCGGCGGCCATTACAGCGCCTCGCGTGGCGTCCGCCCATCGGCCGAAGGGCAGGGGCCGCCCCTCGTGCGACGCCCATAAAAAAACCGGCTGGCGCCGTGCCAGCCGGTTTCGCGGTCCTGCCGCCGAGTTCGCCGCTCTCAGGCCGCGGCTTCGGTCCCCTCGGCCTCGGCCTTCTCCGGCCGATCAATGAGCTGCACCACCGCCATCGGGGCGGTATCCCCGGCGCGCAGGCCCACCTTCAGGATGCGCAGATAACCGCCCGGGCGGTCTTGATAGCGCACGCCGAGCTCGTCGAACAACTTGCCGACGATCTCGCGATCCCCGAGGCGCGCGAACGCCAGACGCCGGTTCGCGACCGTCGCGCTCTTGCCCAAGGTGATCAAGGGCTCGGCGATGCGCCGAAGCTCCTTCGCCTTTGGCAAGGTCGTTATGATCTGCTCGTGCCGAAACAACGACACCGCCATGTTCTTGAACAGCGCCTTGCGATGCGCGCTCGTTACGTTGAACTTCCGTCCGCTATTGCCGTGCCGCATGGCTCAGTC
>DAHWGZ010000080.1 GCA_027335965.1 Acidiferrobacter sp. | reverse complement strand
CGGGTGGCGTGATCGAGATCATGCGCCGAGAGAGCGAGGGCTGGAATTACATCCGCCCCTAAACGCCGAGGCATGTCGGTCAAAATAAGAAAATACAAAAAAAGCCATACAATCTAGGAGAAGTGCATGAAAAAGCAGTCCTTGCTGACGGCAGCGGTGGCCGCCGCCTGTTTCGTGGGAAGCGCGCACGCCACCAACTGGTTCCAGCTCCAGGGCACGGAGCCCAGTGGCATCGCCGCCCCGGTCCATCTCTTCGGGTTCATCCAGCCCACCTACCAGGATACCGGCGGCACGGCGGTCACGGGCCTCGGGGGCGCGGGCTTGCCTTTCAATAACGCCGTCCCGAAGTTCAACGAGGTGGCCCCCCAGGACACCTCCTCGAGCAGCTTCAACATGCTCCGCGCGCGCATCGGGGTGCGCGGCACGGCGACGGCGATCAGCAACAAGATCGACTACTTCATCATGGCCGAGTTCGGAAACAACGGTTACACCTACGGCAACGGCAGCTACACCCCGCGCCTGACCGACGCCTCGGTGACCTTCAACGAGATCCCGGGCAT
Organism: Acidiferrobacter sp.; assembly: GCA_027335965.1. Next base: position 6,567 of record DAHWGZ010000080.1, on the reverse strand, counting down.
GCGCGTGCGCGTGGGCCTCTTCAAGACCCCGGGCCCCGAGGAGGTCCTGCAGGGCATCCCGGACTTCGATTACATCAACTTCACGACCGTGAGCGCCCAGCTGATCCAGAATCAGTTCGTTGGTTCGGCGCCGGCGGTTTCGGCGGGGGGGCCTGGCGCCTACACCGTGCAATCCGCCCCGATCAACGCCGGCCGCGACCAGGGCGTTCAGCTCTTCGACTGGTTCAATAACGGCCCCTGGCAGTTCGCCTACGCGGCCATGGTCGGCAACGGCGCCCCGCTCTACTACAATGCCCAGTCGAACAGCGCGAGCTATTACGGCCGCCTGCAGGAATCCTACATCTTTAACCACAGCAAGGGTCCGCATCAGGCGGGTGTCACGGCGTGGGTGTGGGGGCATCTCGGACATCAGTCCCTGGATGTGTCCAACGGCACCGCTGGCGGCTACACCCGCCAGAACTACACCTTCAAGCGCTACGGCGCGGGCGCCCAGTACCGCAGCGGCTTCATGACGCCGGGGGCCGTGCGAGTGACGGGCGAACTGATGCGTGGCACGGGCTGGATCTTGTCCCCGGCGGCGTTTTCGGGGGCGGCGGCGGGCTATGCCGGCACGCCGCCCACGTGCGGGACATCGGGGGGCAACGCCTTGTGCACCGAGACTCTTTATCCGGGCGCCAACAATGCCGCGGTCGGCGGCTATATCGAGACCGGCGTGTTCGTCACCAAGCACTGGGATCTCGAGGCCCGCTACGACCAGTACAACCGCATGACCAACAACCCGGGGCTCGAGCGCGTCTTCAAGACCACGACCCTGGGCGTGCAGTACTACATCTCGCCCATGGCGCGCATCACGTTCAACTACGCGATCAATCGCATAGATATCCCGCACCTGTCGGCTGTGGGTCCTGCAGCGGCGCAGAACAATGCCTCGGCCGTTGCCGGCGCCAAGGCCAACACCATCGCGTTGCAGACGACGCTGCTCTTTTGACGATCGATAGCAAAAAGGAGGCTTTGTGAAAAAAAGCGCTTTATGGACGGCCCTGTCGTTCCTGGCGGTGAGCGCTCCGGCGCTGGCCGTCCAGGGGAACCTGCACTGGCACACGATCCATGTCCAGATCCCGGTGCGCTTGAAGCACGCCAAGGTGGTCTTCAACATGGATCACCCGGTGTTCATCCCCCACACCAAGGAGCCGGTGGGCCTGTCGCAGCTGCGGATGATGGTGGCGAAGTTCACGCGCGACCATACGCGCTGGAAGATCGATGCGGTCTTTCAGGGGGCGGATGGCTACATGCTGTTGAGCAACAAGGCCTACGACCAGTTCATGCATGTGCGCACGGGCAACCCCTACCGCGGTCAGGTCGAGGCTCTGTTCCATAAGGGCGTCGACATCGAGGAGTGCGGGGTGACCATGCGCGCCCATCACTGGGGCAACAAGCAGTTGTTGCCCAATGTGAAGGTGAACGGCGGGGCCGTGGCGCGCATCATCTGGCTCGAGCAGCACGGCTACATCGAGGTCAACCCCTAGCGGACGCGGTAACGCGGCGTCCCGTCGCGGGTGAGGATCTGGGCGAGGGTCGGCACGACCTCGCCCAATCTTTTTTTGAGGCCGTAGGGCGGGTTCAGGATGAGCAGGCCCGAGCCGTTGAGGCGGCTCTTGACGTCCGCGGGCCAGGTGAGCAGCTCCACGCACAGGTGGTCTCCAAGGGCCGACAAGACCGCCACCAGGCGCTCGGCGTCGCGCTTGTCCTTGATCGGATACCATATGAGGTAGACCCCCTGATGGAACCGCTGCAAGGCGGTCTTGAGGCCCGTCAGGAGCGCGCTTCGTTCCGTCACGCGCTCGTAGGGAGGGTCGATCAGGATCACCCCGCGGTGCTCCCGGGGCGGCAGCAAGGCCTTCAGGGCGTGATAACCGTTACCCAGAAAGATTTGGCTGTGGGGGGCTCGCAACACCTGCTGCAACGCGGCGTGGGCGGCGCTCGCCTCCTCGACGGCCACGAACCGGTCCCCGGGACGCAGGCGCTCGGAGATGATGAGCGGCGAGCCCGGATAGTCCCTGAGGCGCGTCCCATTGAAGCGCCCCACCGCCTCAAAGTATCCGCCCAGGGCCGGCCACTCGTCCCGACGCCCCCAAAGGCGGCGGATGCCCTCGTCGGCCTCCCCCTCCGCCTGCAGGCGGTAGAGACCCTCGCCGGCATGGGTGTCGAGCACGAACAGGGGCTTGGGCTTCTGCAAGACCAGATCCAGGGTCTCCAGCAGCACGACATGCTTCAGGACATCGGCCGCCGATCCGGCATGAAAGGCATGGCGGTAATTCACGGGTAGTCCGTGTATTTGCGGGCGCTGCCTCGCACCTTGTCGGCGGGGTACTTGACGGCGTTCTTCGCGATCTTGGCCCACGCCGCCTGTTCCAGGTCGATACCGAGCCGGTCGCAGAGGCGCAACAGATAAAGAAGGACGTCGGCCGCCTCCTCGCTCACGGCCTGGCGTTGCGCATCGGACAAGGCCCGGCTCTCATCTTCGCTCAGCCACTGCATCGGCTCGACGAGTTCGCCGGCCTCGACGATGAGCGCCATGGCCAGGTTCTTCGGGGAGTGGAACTGCTCCCAGTCGCGCTCCTTGGCGAATTGCGCGAGACGTTCCGTGAGATCGTTAAAGCTGCTCATGAGGTCCTCCGGCAAAGTGTACCCGCGCCCTGGCCCGCGAATCCGCCCGGCGGTATGACCTTGCCCCTATGGGAAAGCCGCCAGTCTAGCGGATTTCGCGGGCCGCGTCGGCCCGGCCTCGCCCGGCCGCCGCCAGACGAGGCCGCTTGTCATAGTTGCGTCATATATCGCCCTTAGCATGGGCAGGTCGCTCGGGGTCGACGTCCCGGAAGTGCCGACTCATTCGTATGCCGGCCCGCAATCGCGGGATCGTTTTCTAAGGAGGCCTCATGGCCCAAAACAATCGCTCGTTACTTCAGGCGCTGGACGAGGCGCCGATCAGCTTCTTTCATATGCGCGCCGCGGTGACCGCCGGGATGGGTTTTTTCACCGACGCCTACGATCTTTTCATCATCGGCATGGCGCTCGTGTACCTGAAGCCCGAATGGCATCTGAGCGCCGGCCAGATCGGCCTTTTGGGGAGCGGTTCGCTGCTTGCGGCGTTTCTCGGCGCCCTGACCCTCGGGCGTCTGGCGGACCTCATCGGCCGCAAGACCATCTATGGCATCGAGGCGGCGCTCATGGCCGTAGGCGCATTGGCCTGCGCGTTCGCCCCGGACTTCACCTGGCTGCTCATGTTCCGCTTCATTCTGGGCTTCGGCATTGGCGGCGATTATCCCATGAGCGCGGTGCTCATGTCCGAATACAGCAATGCCAAGCAGCGTGGCTCGCTGGTCTCGCTGGTCTTTGGCATGCAGGGCCTGGGGCTCGTGTTCGGGCCGGTGGTTGCGCTCACGCTCGAGGCCGCGGGTCTCAACCATGACATCATCTGGCGAATCATGCTGGGTCTTGGCGCCATCCCGCCGCTCGCGGTCTTGTATCTGCGCCGCACCATGCCCGAGTCGCCCCGCTACAAGGCTTTGGTGCGCGGGCAATCGGAGGCCGCCGCCCGTGACATGGCCCGCTATTCCGGGGGCCAGATCCAGTCCGCCGGCGGCAGCGTACAGCCGCGCAAGATGACGCTGCGCTCCTTTCTTGGCAACCGCCGCAATCTGCTCATGATCGTGGGGACTGCCGGCTCCTGGTTCCTGCTCGATTACGCCTTTTATGGCAACGTCATTTCGACCCCCCAGATCATAGGCCTGCTCGCGCCCCACGCGAGTCTCGTGCAGGGCACGGCCTGGGCGCTCGTGATCTTTGCCGTGGCCGCGGTACCCGGCTACCTCGCCTCCATCCTGCTGATGGACCGCATCGGCCATCGCCGCTTGCAGATGATCGGCTTTGCGGTGATGGCGATCAGTTTCGGCGTGATCGCGTTCGCGCCCGGCATGTCCCACGATGTGGTGCCTTTTCTGCTTCTGTACGGTGTCAGCTTCTTTTTCACCGAGTTTGGGCCCAACTGCACGACCTTCGTGATCCCCGCCGAGGTCTTTCCGACCGGTGGACGCACGACGGGTCACGGGATCGCGGCGGGGGTCGGCAAGCTCGGCGCGTTCGTCGGCACCTTCCTGTTTCCGTTCATCAGCCACGCGGGTGGCCTGAAGGGGGCGATGATGTTCGCCGCCGGCGTGTCCTTGCTCGGCCTGCTGTTGACCCAGCTGATCCTGCCGGAGACCAGTGGCCAGTCGCTCGAAACCTTGTCGGCCGAGACCCACGAGGAGCCGATGGCAGACGATCCGCGCCTGGCGCGTACCGCGTCCCGCTAGCTCGGGGATCGGTCGCCCCGCCCCGGTCCGTTGGCCCGTGGCCGCTTTGTGATTGGCGCGCCGGGGGCCGTGCGTTAAGCTGGCGGGTCGGCCCGTCCTGCCGGAACTTGGATGATCTCGGCGGGTCTCAATGGCCGTGTCCGGCCAGTCTGGCCGAGAATCTTCCGACGAGGGTATACGCAATGGACTATCAGCAAGCCGAAAATCAGTTGGCCACCGTGCAGCAGCAGAATCAGGCGACCCTGCAAAAGCTTCAGGCGCTGGCGCAGAAGTTTGCCGCCGCCGCCCCCGATGCGACCACCGGCCGCGAGTGGGCCATGGACCTGCGTGAAGTGGCGATGATGATGCAAAGCCAGGCGCAGGGCGCCACCACGCTCATCCAGCAGATGGCCCAATACATCCAACAGCTGGAAGGCGCGGTGGCCACGCACCCCAACGCCCCGATGCAGCCGACCGGGTGGGCCAATCAGTCGCCGCAGGCCGGCGGCGGCGGGTTCATGGGCTCCCTGATGAGCGGCCTCGGCATGGGCGCGGGCTTTGCCGTCGCCGACGACGTCGTAGGCGACCTCTTCAACCTCTTCTAGCCCGCGCTCCGCGAGGCGAGCTCCGCGAGGCGCAGGCGGCCCCGCGCGGCCGCTTCGTGCACCTGGCGGGGGGCCGTGCCCCCCAGATGGTCGCGCGCGGCAAGCGACCCTTCCAGGGTCAGTACCGGGAAGATGTCGGCCTCGATCAGGGGCGAGCAGGTCTTGAGCGCCGCGAGCGGCAGTTCCGCCAGGTCCACGCCCTGATCTATGGCCAACCGCACGGCGCGCCCCGCCGCCTCATGGGCATCGCGAAACGGCAGACCCCTGCGTACCAGATAATCCGCGAGATCGGTGGCGGTCGGGTAGCCGCGTAGCGCCTCGCGGCGCATGCGCTCGCGATGGAAGGTGGTCGCCGGCAGGAGTTCGGTGAGCGCCCGCAGCGAGTCGCGCACGGTGTCGAGGGTGTCGAACAGCGGCTCCTTGTCTTCCTGGTTGTCCTTGTTGTAGGCAAGCGGCTGGCCCTTCATGAGCACCAGCAGGGCCGTGAGGTGCCCTATGACGCGCCCGCTCTTGCCGCGCAGCAGTTCCGGGACGTCCGGGTTCTTCTTTTGCGGCATGATCGACGAGCCCGTGCAAAAGCCGTCGGCCAGTTCTATGAAACCGAACTGCGGCGTCGACCACAACACGAGCTCCTCGGCGATCCGCGACAGATGGATCATGATCAAGGCCGCCGCCGCCGTGAATTCGATGACGAAGTCGCGATCGGAGACCGCGTCCAGGGAATTCTCGGCGGGTCGCGCGAAGCCGAGAGCCCGCGCGGTCATGTGCCGGTCTATCGGAAAGCTCGTGCCGGCAAGCGCCCCGGCCCCGAGCGGCATGACATTCACGCGGCCGCGGGCGTCGATCAGGCGCTCGGTGTCACGCAGGATCATCTCGAACCATGCCAGGACATGGTGGCCCAGGGTCACCGGCTGGGCCACCTGGAGATGGGTGAAGCCGGGCATGATGGTCTCGGCCTCGCGCTCGGCCAGCATCAGAAACACGCCGCCCAGGCGCTGCAGTTGCCCGATGAGCCCGTCGAGCCCGTCGCGCAGGTAGAGCCGCACGGCGGTCGCCACCTGGTCGTTGCGCGAGCGCGCGGTGTGCAGCTTTTTGCCGACCTCGCCGATGCGCTCGATGAGCGCCGCCTCGATGTTCATGTGCACGTCCTCGCGGCCCACCGACCACGGAAAGCGGCCCTCGTCGATCTCTTTTTCGATGGCGGCGAGCCCTTCCGTGATGAGGAGCGCCTCGCGCTCCTCGATGATGCCCACGGCGGCCAGCATGCCGGCATGCGCGATGGAGCCGCGAATGTCGTGACGGTAGAGCCTGTGATCAAATCCGACCGAGGCCGTGAAGGCCTCGACGAAGGCATCCGTGGGTTCGGTAAAACGGCCTTTCCAGGCCTTGTCGGGAGAGGACATGGACACGCTCGGCGAATGGAGAATGGCTCCCATGGTACCGAAGCGCGAGCCCGCCGTTAAGGGCGCTCGCGCGTCGCCACTTATCCGTCGACGACTTCCGGTCATCGGTGCCAGGTTGAGGGTGGGGGGGTGATTCGGCTAAGGTTTGGCTCGTAGTGTCCGGGCTGGACTCTCCTTATGCACCCCCACCCCGAAATGCCAGCCTGGAATTGTCGCGCCCCGAGCCTG
>DAHWGZ010000007.1 GCA_027335965.1 Acidiferrobacter sp. | reverse complement strand
GTTGTTCCAATTGTTGGAGCAGGGGGATGGGGTCGTGGTCGTTGCGGAAGTTCATGGCCTCGCCAGGGGCCTGGACATCCAGGGCACCGAAGAGGGCGGCGTGACGAAATCGCTTGGCGATGCCGCGGGCGTCGAATGGGTAGGCGCGATCATCGCGCAGGGGGTTGTGGGCCATCGTCATGACAGGGTCTCCAATCGGTTGTGATGAGGGCGCCGCGGGCGTCATGGCGCGCGCCGTGGTTAATACTTGACTAACATAGTCAGGTAATCCTTGACCGCGATCAAGGACGCCGGGGGATGCCGTTCGGCGCGAGGCCCTGGGCGCGCCCCCTTGTGCCGCACCACGCGATCCCGCACAATGATGAGGAATTCGCAAGGGAACGCCCCATGACTGCCTGCTTGCCGCGTTGTTCTGCCAGGTCCGCGCACCGTTTCGACGGCGTGGCGCTGGTCGTACGCGTAGCGAACGCCGGCGGCCAGAGCGACCTTTCGTAAACGTCTACTCATCCGCCGGCAGGCCGCCGGCGGATAGCGTCCCTTCACGACATCATTCCTCGGCGGACTCCGGCCCCTACTCAAGGAGTCGAACGATGTCCGTGACCTGCGCCGAACTGCTCGTGACCCTGCTCGAGCGCCACGGGGTGCGCCTCGTGGCCGGTATACCCGGGGGCACCATCCTGCCGATCTACGATGCCCTGGCGCAATCCACGCAGATCCGTCACTTGCTCGTCCGCCACGAGCAGGCGGCGGGTTTCGTGGCCCAGGGCTACGCGCGCGCGACCGGCACGATCGGCGTGTGTCTGGCGTCGTCCGGTCCGGGCGCGACCAATCTCTTGACCGCCGTGGCCGATGCGCAGCGCGACTCCATCCCACTCTTGGCGATCACGGGCCAGGTCCCGCGCGCGATGATCGGCACCGATGCCTTCCAGGAGGTGGACACCTGCGCCGTGGCGCGCACGGTCACCAAGTTCAGCGCGCAGGTGCGCCGCGCAGACGACCTCCCCGGGATCCTCGCGAGCGCGCTTGCCGCGGCCCTGTCCGGGCGTCCCGGGCCCGTGTGGATCGATATCCCCAAGGATGTGCAGACCGAGTGCGTGTCCGCCGCGAGCGCGGAACCACGGGCCTCGGCCCCGGCCTTGTCTGCCGTGCTCGCGGACGCGGCCGTGAAGGCCGCGGCCGAGGCCATAGCCGGCGCGCGGCGTCCAGTCCTTTATCTCGGCGGCGGGCTCGTGCATGCCAACGCGGCGCCGCTTGCGCGCGCCCTGGCCGAGCGTCAGGACATACCCGCGGTCATGACCTTGATGGCGCTCGGCACGCTCCCCAAGGGGCACCCCTTGTCGCTCGGGATGTTGGGCATGCACGGCTCGCGGGCAAGCCATGCCGTGCTGCGCGAGACCGACCTCCTGATAGCCTTGGGGGCGCGCTTCGATGATCGCGCCACCGGCCGGCTCGCCGACTTCTGTCCGCAGGCCAAGGTGATTCACGTGGATATCGATGCGCGCGAACTGGGCAAGCTGCGCATCCCCGATATCGCGATCGCAGCTGACCTGGAGCACGTCTTGAGGACGCTCCTGCCGCTCCTTCGGCCGCGCGCGCGCCCGTTGTGGCGGGCCCGGGTGGCGGCCTTGCAAGCCGCGCATCCGGACAAGGCGGGCGGTCCCACCGCCCCGCGCGCGCTCCTGCACGAGGTCGCGCGCGCCGCGCCCCCGGAGGCGATCATCGTGAGCGATGTCGGCCAACACCAGATGTGGGTCGCGCAGCATTATCCCCTGGCGGATGCGCGGCGCTGGCTCACGTCCGGGGGCCTTGGCACCATGGGCTTTGGCCTGCCGGTGGCGATCGGCGCGGCCCATGCCAGGCCCGAGGCCCCGGTGATCTGCTTCACGGGCGATGGCGGATTTTTGATGAACATCCAGGAGCTGGCCACGGTCGCCGAGGCTGACGTCAATGTGAAGGTGATCGTGCTCGACAATCAGTCGCTCGGGCTCGTCGCCCAGCAACAGGAGTTGTTCTATGCATCGCCCGGGTTTGGCTCGCGTTTCGCGCAGGCCACCGACTTCGTCACCATCGCCCGTGGTTTTGGCATACCGGCCTTCGACGCCGGCGACGCGGGCGTCGACCGGGATTTCTGGTCGGGCGTGTTGAGGACCCCGGGGCCATGCCTCGTGCGCGTGCCGGTGGATGCCCGCGAGCAGGCCCTGCCGATCGTGCCGCCTGGGGCCGCCCACTGGGAGGCGATCGGTGGATAGGCCGCTCGCGCCGGCGAATCGCCCGGTCCTCTGCGTGCCGCGGCGGTATCGGGCATAATGGGGACCTTGTGTCCCTGGGGGAAATCATGCCACCGTCCGCTCTATCCGCTGTCGAATTCGCCTGCCGCATGCCCAAGGCCGAGCTGCATGTGCACATCGAGGGAACGCTCGAGCCCGATCTCGCATTCGCGCTGGCGCGCCGCAATGGGCTTACCCTGCCGTTTGCCAACGAGGAGGCGCTGCATGCCGCCAAGGCCTTCACCGACCTCCAGTCGTTCCTCGATCTCTATTACGCCTGCGCGGACGTGCTGCGCACGAGCGGCGACTTCGCCGATCTCATGCTGGCCTATCTCGGCCGCGCGCACGCCGACGGCGTCGTGCACGCCGAAATCTTCTTCGATCCCCAGACCCATACGGCGCGCGGCATCCCGCTCGCCGAGGTCATGGCCGGTCTGAACGCCGGGCGCGCCGAGGGCATGCGGCGTTTTGGTATCACGAGCCGGCTCATCCTGTGTTTCCTCAGGCATCTGAGCGAGGAGGAGGCGGTTGCGACGCTCGAGGCCGCCATGCCGTTTCTCGATGACATCGACGGCTTTGGTCTCGACTCCTCGGAACGCGACCATCCGCCCACGCAATTTGCCCATGTGTTCGCGCGCGTGCGCGCCTTGGGCAAGCGGGTCGTGGCGCATGCCGGCGAAGAGGGCCCGGCGTCGTACATCACCGAGGCCCTCGATGTCCTGGGGGCCTCGCGCATAGATCACGGCGTTCGCGCCGTCGAGGATCCGGCGCTGGTCCGGCGGCTGGCCGCAGACGGCGTCGCGCTCACCGTGTGCCCCTTGTCGAACGTGCGTCTACGGGTCTTTCCCACCATGAAGGACCACACCCTGCCGGCGCTTATGGCCGCCGGCGTGCGCGTGACGATCAATAGCGATGACCCGGCCTACTTCGGGGGCTACATGAACGACAACATCCGTGCCGTGCAGGAGGCCTTCGGTTTCGATCGCGCCACCTGGACCGCGCTTGCGCGCAACAGCCTGGAGGCAAGCTGGGCCGGGGCCGATGACAAGGCCCGTTGGATCGCGGCGCTGGAGGCGCTGGCGGCCTCTCCCGATCCATGATCGAGGTCGGCGGGCCGGGGGGATCGCCGTCCGCGGCCCCTTGAGCATCGCGGCCGTGGCCGCCGCGAAAGGGTTTGCGGCCGGGCCCCTGAGACGGTTCTGCGGGCGTTGCTCGGCGAGGACGGCATCGCTCAAGGTATGCGATCGCGCCCCTATCCTTGCAGGCGCATGCGCGTGGAGGTCGAGGGCAACGAGGCCATGAAGCGGGCGTTGACATCCTCTCCGCCCTTGGCCTTCGGCCACCGCTTGCGCGGGAAGGACGGAGATTCCTACGGCGCTTAAGGGAGGCATTGAGCCGCCCCTGAGTCGCTTCGGTGGGTTCCTGCTGCTGGCGGCATTGCGGCAGCGCTCACTTCACGGGCCATGCGGCCTACAATGACGGCGGGGCTTGTCGCGCACCGGGTCAGGTGCATTTCAGGGCGTTCATTCGGTCGCGCCATGCGATCATGATGGAGATCACCTCGGGCCACCCGGCGGGCGCTCGCAGTCGAGACCCGTCGGTCATGCGGTCCTGGCATGTCGTCAACCGCAAGGGCGTGTCGCCATCGCTCGCGGCCCGTGCATTCCGCGACCCTCTGCGCGAATATACAGGCGAGCCCGATCGGAGGGCTCGTGAACACGGGGCGTGACGACGGGGTCGTTGCAAAACACTACATCTTGTGGCCGTCTCCGGGATTAATCTGAACGGGCATCATGATGGTTACGGAATACAATGCCTATTTCTTACGGAAAAGGAGCCTTGATATGTCGAAATCGCGACTGACGTTTGCGTTGCTCGGTTTGTTTGCCACGGGAACGGCGTTTGCCATGCCCCCCAGGGGGCCCATGGCCCCGCCGCCTCCGGGGTGCCATGCCGTCATGCGCCATCGGTTCTTCCATCATCCCATGATCCCCATGGTCCTGCCGCTGGCGGAGATGCGGTCCTACAGTCTGCATCTGAGCGACCAACAGGTGAGCACGCTGGCCGTGTGGCATAACCGCCACATGCGTGTCGCGGTGCCGCTCATGAAGCGCATGCGCACAGACAGGCGCGCGCTCCATAAGGCCCTGCTGCAGGGCGACAGGCAGGAGATCATGCGCGACGTCACCCGTCTGGATCGCGACCGCGCGCGCTTGCTGGACCTCGAGGTCGCGCAGGTGCGCATCGTGCGCAAGACATTATCGGCCGATCAATGGCACAAGCTCGTGCATATGGTCCACCGCATGCCGTCCATGCGTTTCATGATGATGCACCGCTGAGCGTTGGTCGGGGCGTCGGAGCGATCCCGGCAAGGGGTGGATCGAGGGGCTTGATCGGTTCGCGTGGAATCCGCGCCAAGCCGCGCGGACGTCCCCGGAATGGAGAGATGGGGCGCTCGGCCCAAGGCTTGGGCCGGTAAGGACGCCATGACTGTTGCTCTTCGGGGCGGCATGCCGCGCGCCGCCCGTGGCGCGCGCGGGGCCGTTGCCTGGCCTTCAAAGGCCGCCAGGCCTTGAGTCTCGCCTCCATAATATGGAATTATGGCCTATCGGAAAAATTAATGGGCCGAGCATGATGTCACGGCTTCCCGAGGCCGCCCGGGTCGTATCAGGGTGGCGGACCCATGGATGGCGCGGGTCCATGGCATGAGGAGGGCTGGTCGACTCCTTGAGGGACTTATAGCCCATCGGCTGTCGGGGCCGGTGCGGGCGCTCGCGGCCGTCCACCGCCTGCTGGAGCGGTCGGCCGGGCCGATCGCCGATCTCCTGATCCGCTTGTGGCTGGCCAAGGTCTTCTTCGTCGCGGGCGTTCTCAAGATCTTCGGTCTCGGCGCCGAGCCCTATCTGTCGCGCATCGCCTATCCGGTGCCATGGGTGGAGCCGCTCAGCCCCACCTATCTGGGCGCGGCCCTGCAGATGACCATCCCGATCTTGCTCGCCTGGGGGCTCGCGACCCGGTGGGCGGCGCTCTATATGCTCATCCTCGTGCTGGTGGTTCAACTGAACTACCTGCCTCTGGACATCAATCTTTATTCGGCGGTGCTGTTTGGGTGGCTGGTCATATGTGGCGCCGGACCGTTGTCGCTAGACCATCTGCTGGGGCGCGGGCTCGGGGACACCGCGCTGCCCCTGGCCACGCCTCTCGCGCGCCTCTCGCGCGCCGTCACGCGTCATCTCCGGCCCTATTACCAGCTATTCATCCGGCTATGGCTGGCCTTGGCGTTGTACGCGGTCAGCACCCGGATGTCGCCGGCGGCCGGGCTCGCAAGACTCATCCCCAGGGATTCGCTCGCGCATTTCGCGCCCGCGCCCGCGCTGGCGCTGATCGGCGCCTTGCTTCTCGCGCTCGGCCTGGCGGCGCGCCCCACGGCGCTTTTGCTCATCGTCATCATCGCCGGCATGCATGTCGACGGCGCGGCCGGCCCGGCCGATGTCTATTTCGTGATGACGCTAGCGCTGCTCGGTCTGTACGGCCCAGGCCCCCTGTCTTTCGACCAGTGGATCGCCCGCGCCGTTTCGCGGGCAGGCGCCGATCAGTCCGCCACGCCCGAGGGCGCCCCGCGCGTGGTGATCGTGGGGGCCGGTTTCGGGGGTCTCGCATGCGCGTCGCGATTGAGGCGGGCGCCGCTGCAGGTGACCTTGATCGATCGCCACAACTACCACTTGTTCCAGCCCCTCTTGTATCAGGTGGCAACCGCCTCATTGTCGCCGGCTGACATCGCCACGACCGTGCGCGGTCTTTTTAGCGAACATCGGAATGTGGAGGTCCTGCTGGGCGATGTCACCGGGGTCGATGCCGATCGCCAGGACGTGCTGATCGGGGAACGGCGCCTGCCCTACGATTACCTGGTGCTGGCGACGGGTGCCTCGCACAGCTACTTCGGGCGCGACGAGTGGGAGCCCCACGCGCCAGGGCTGAAGACCATCGACGACGCCGTGGAGATACGCCGGCGCATTCTCGCCGCGTTCGAGCGCGCGGAATCCGCGGAAGATGCCGTTGAGCGCCAGAGCCTGCTCACGTTCGTGATCGTGGGTGGCGGACCGACCGGCGTGGAGCTGGCGGGCGATATCGCCGAACTCGTGCGCTACGGCATGGAGAAGGAATTCCGCCACTTCGACCCCGCCAGGGCGCGCGTGGTGCTGGTCCAGTCGGCCCCGCGCCTCCTGCCGACCTTTCCCGAGGCCTTGTCGCAAAAGGCGCGGCAGTCGCTGGAACGGTTGGGGGTCGAGATTCTGTTGGAGAGCAAGGTGGGGCATATCGACACGGACGGCGTGCTCGTGAACGGCCGACGGATCGCGTCTTGCACGGTGTTGTGGGCGGCGGGGGTGGTGGCGTCGCCGGCCGCGCATTGGCTTCGGGCCGAGGCCGACCGCAGCGGGCGGGTGAAGGTTGAACCCGACCTCTCGGTGGCCGGCCAGCCCAATGTGTTTGTGATAGGGGACACCGCCCTGGTCAATGCCTGGAAGGGGAAACCGGTTCCGGGCCTCGCGCCGGCGGCCAAGCAGGGCGGCACCTATGTCGCGAAGGTGATCCAAGACAGGCTGCGGGGGCGGCCGGCGCCAGCGCCATTCAGCTACCGCCACATGGGCAGTCTCGCCACCATCGGCCGCAAGGCGGCGGTGGCGAGCTTCAGCGGCGTCAATGTGAGCGGCGCGCCGGCGTGGTGGCTATGGGGCGCGGTCCATGTGGCGTTTCTGGTGGGCTTGCGTAATCGCCTATCGGTGATGTTCAGCTGGTTTTGGGCCTACCTCACCTTCAAGCGAGGCACGCGTCTGATCACCGGAGAGGGGCGGCCTTTGCCGGAAGATCGTGGCCGCATGCCGCGATGAGAGGTCCGCGCCAAGGCGATTTTCCGGTGATCAGGGGCGTTCCGCGCGGGATCAAGAGGCTTCCCACCTTTGCTATCATGCACATAGGCAAGCGGCCAACGCCGCGCCGCGTCTGCCATGTCGGCCGGGGCCGCCGCCCCCTTTCTCGCGCGAGGCAAGAGGAGGGTGGAGACCCCGGCCCTGGCAAAGAATGGCTTGGTCATGAGGCAAGGCGAGATGCCCGCGGGCGGGCGAGGCCAGGCCCCTCAGGGCGCGACCAGCGAGCGCTTGATGGGCGCGCGGCGCCATGGTGATCCGGTTCGGGGTCCAGGGGCGCATCGAAAGGCTCGGTGTTCGGGCGACGAGCACCGTTTGGTCGGTGGTGTGACACGAGAGGTATTGGCCCATGGCGAGCAGACTACCGGCGATCTTTTTGGGGCATGGCAATCCCATGCACGCCCTGGCGCGCAATGACTACACCGAGGCGTGGCGCCAGTTGGGCGAAAAGCTGCCGAGACCTCGAGCGATCCTCGCGGTCTCGGCGCATTGGTATGGGTCCGGGACGGCCGTGACGGTGGCGACAGCCCCGAGGACGATCCATGATTTTGGCGGATTTCCTCAGGAGCTCTACCAGGTTCAATATCCCGCGCCCGGCGATCCCGCGCTGGCCGAGAGGGTCCAACGGCTCCTGGCGCCTTTGGCCGTCGAGAGCGATGAGGGCTGGGGGCTGGATCATGGTACCTGGTCGGTCCTGTGCCATGTCTATCCGGACGCCGATATTCCGGTTGTGCAACTCAGCATCGACGCAACGAAGGGCGCCGATTGGCATTTCGAGATCGGCCGGATGCTCGCCCCTTTGCGCGATGAGGGCGTGCTGATCCTTGGAAGCGGCAATCTCATCCACAACCTCCGCATGTACGCCTGGGGCCGGTTATCGCAGGAACCTTACGACTGGGCGGTGCGCTTCGAAAATAAAGCCAAGGATTTGATTCGCGCTTCGGACCATGCGGCGCTCATCGATTACGAGGCGCTCGGGCAAGACGCGGCCCTGTCGATCCCCACGCCCGATCATTATCTGCCCCTGCTCTATGTCCTGGGCGCCCGACATGCCGATGACGCCATCGGCTTCCCGGTGTCCGGTATCGAGGGCAGAGCGCTATCCATGCTCGGGCTGCAGGTCGGATAGGCCGCGGTCCTGGCGTTTGGCGACACAGACCATCGGGCGGGGGCCCGATGGTCGCCGTGTCCCCGGCCGACGTGATGTGATGCCGTGTGGCCGGTCTATCCAAGGAGGCTTGGTCGTGGGGGGCGCTGGCGCCGCAGCGCGGTGACGGCGACCATCCCCATTCTTGCATTGGGCATCGGGGGCACCCCTGATCGCGCTCTTTTCCGCGCGCCATTTTGATCTATTTCATGGAGCAATGCGTCCATGCCGTGGCGAGCGACCAAGCTGCCAGTGTTGCCAGAGCAGTTGTGATCGGGTTCAGATAGGTGCATTCGCGCATGAATGACAACCGTATAAAGCGCACCAGTGCACCTTCGATGTCGGAAGGGGCGGCGCACGAGGTCGCGACGTGGAAAATCGCGGCCATCGCGATGCTGGGATCGTTGCTTGCCCAATTGGACGCGACGATCGTCAACGTATCGCTTACCAGCCTTGCCGCTGATTTGCGCTCATCGATTTCGGTGATTCAATGGGTGACAAGCGGGTATCTGCTCGCCCTTGCGCTTGCCTTGCCGTTGAACGGCTGGCTGGTGGAGCGGATTGGCGCCAAAGCGCTGTATCTTTGGTGCTTCGCGATCTTTACGATCAGCTCAGGGCTTTGCGGACTGGCGTGGTCGGCAAGCTCGCTGATCGGCTTCAGGCTCTTGCAAGGCGCAAGCGGGGGATTGTTGGCGCCGATGGCCCAACTGATGATAAAACGCGCCGCGGGAGAACGCTTCACGCGGGTCGCGGGTTATGCCACCGCCCCCGTCTTGCTTGGGCCCGTGCTAGGTCCTGTTATCGCCGGCGAGATTCTACATTACGCCTCCTGGCGTTGGCTCTTTTTGGTCAATCTTCCGATCGGAATCCTCGCATTCCTGCTCGCGGCGCGATTTCTGCCGAACGCCAGAGATGGTTATGCTTCACGGCGGCTCGACTGGATGGGGCTCGCCCTGCTGTCACCAGGCTTGGCCCTCATACTCTTTGGACTCAGCTCCATTGCTCGGCCGGTTGGCATGATGTCCGTCGTGGCGGGGGCGGCATTGCTTGCGCTTTTCGTGCGCGTGGAGAATCGCAAGGGCGATGACGCGCTGATCGATATCCCGTTGTTTCACCAGCGGACCTTTTCCGCGGCTTCCGTCACGCGGTTTTTCTCCACCGGGACCATGTACGCGGGCCAGATGCTTGTCCCGATGTTTCTCATGCAAGCCCGCGGCTTGTCCCCCGCCATGATGGGTTGGATGCTGATGCCGATGGGCCTTGGCATGATGGTGGCGCTGCCATCGCTGGGGTTCTTATCGCACCGTTTCGGCGAGCGTCGGGTTGCGGTTTCGGGCGCCGCTCTCTCGCTCTTGTCGACGCTCGTTCTCGTATGGCAGGCAATGCATGGTCTCAACAAAGTGTTTTTGATGACCGTGTTGTTTTTCCGAGGCATGGGCTTGGGGGCGGTAGGGCTACCAGTCATATCCCTGGCTTATGCATCCATCCCCGAAAAATCCCTACCTATGGCAACCACGACACTCAATATCGTGCAGAGGATTGGCGGTCCCACGCTCACCACTCTGTGCGCCTTGTTTCTTTCCTGGGCCTTGCAGAATCACGTCAGCCACTTCGAATTGAGTGCTTGGTCTGAAGCGTTTCTGATGCTTTTCGCGCTGCACGCCGTTACGGTGTTTGCGACCTTGCGTTTGCCGACCTCAATCGACGGGAGTTCATGAGATGCTTATCCGTCATGGCCACCCATTTCCCTGTGGACAGGTGTCATGGACATCCTCGACGACAGATTCCGAGAAGTTTCCCATCCTCAGCGGCACCCTAGCAGGTTCATGGTCAGCCGCACCATGAGATCCTTGCTGGTTGGGGCACTTTCGGCAATGAGTAGCGTCAGCGCCGTTAACGCGGACGCATTCAAAGTATGCACGATCTCCTCCTGCCTCAGGTAGAGCATGAACAGGAAAGAGCCGATACGCTTGTTGCCATCGGAAAACGGGTGATCCTTTATGATGAGGTAAAGCAGATTCGCGGCCTTTTCCTCACGCGAGCGGTAGAGAGGCTCGCCGAACATCGTCTGCTCGATACTGGCGAGAATTCCTTCCAGGGCATCACCGCGTGGGTTGCCGAACAACGCCGCGGCTTCCTGGCGCGCTACCAGTTCGCGCTTGAAATCCATGATCGCGCAACTTACTTTGGCGTAACCCAGTATACCTTTTGAGGGTTGTGTGCCGGGCGGCAGCGCCAACCGGTCCTCGTCATATTCCAGTAGCAGCCGCCAGGTACTGGCGTAGGCGGTAATGATATCCAACACGGCGCGGCCGGTATCATCCACCAAGGCCTGATTTTGTAAGGTGCGGACAAGCAGGTCCAGCGTTTTCTGGGCCTCCTGTAGCCCGCGCTCAGCCAGTCGTGTTCGGTGGAAGGTAAATCCCTGTACCAAATGATCGCGCAGGACGCCCGTGGCCCACTGGCGAAAGCGCACACCGCGACGGGAATTGACGCGGTATCCAACGGAAATAATGGCATCGAGATTGTAATGCTTGAGATGGCGTTGGACCTGCCGGCGACCCTCGGATTGAACGACTAAGAATTCCTTAGTGGTTGCGAACTCCTCCAACTCCCCACCTCCAAAGATGTTCCTCAAATGCATGAGTACGTTTTCCGGAGTCGTCCCGAAAACTTCGGACATCTGTCTTTGTGTCAGCCAAATCGTGTCTTTCTCCAGCCGTACGTCCACTCGTACCGATCCGTCTGCGGCTTCGTAGACCAACATCTCGCCACAGGGGCTATTGCCTGGCGCGCTCATCCTTTGCTTCCTGATGACATGACCAGAAACAACCTATGGTTATGAGTCATCCGTAATCACCCTCGTTCGAGGCGGGCCATGTCCCGTTTTAGCCGGGCGGTTTCGGCATCCTTTAAGCCTTTGTTCCTCAGTGACCGCCCCCGCGACCCGGCGCTTGCGGCGCCAGGCCCGTAGGATCTGGGTCTCGGCGATCCCGAGGTCCTGGGCCACCAGGGCCACCCCGTCGCACTCGGCGCGCTTCAGGGCCTGCTGTTTGAATTCGTCACCGTAACGCGTGCGGGCCGCCTCCTTTGCTTGGTGCTTGGCTTTCATTCGTTCACCTCAGGTCAAGAGTGTATTCTCTTAACCGGGTGTCCGGGAGACCGGGGGAGGATCAGACGTTTGGTTTAGATGACAGGATGGGGCAATCTGTAACTCATGGATTTTATGGTGCCCCGGGCCGGAATCGAACCGGCGACCTGCCGCTTAGGAGGCGGCCGCTCTATCCACTGAGCTACCGGGGCGGACGGGGCATTATACGCAATGCCCCTCACGACCCATAGGGGCGCGGTCACAGCCCTACATGGTCTGCGTACGGTTGTCGTGACCGGTGTCCCTGGTTATTGCGGGCCTCGTGGTCCTGTGCTCGAGGTATCCGCTATCCGCGTGGACGCAGAAGCGCGCGCAAGTCTTGGGTGAGTTCCTTATGTGGGGCCGCGTGGTGAGGTCTTTCGGGATCGTGTCGATGACCTTTTTGGCGGTCTGCGCCGACAGGTTGGCATGCAAGGTGCCGAGGAAGCCGGGTTCGGCGACCAGGATGAGGGATTCATACAGGTGGTTGGTCCGCCCCTTGTCCAGGACCCGGGCCAAGGTCTTCGCAAAGCGTATCGCGGCCTCTTCCTTGGCGGTTGTCTCGGTGGTCATGGCATGGCGTCCCGGACCCTTGCGGTCGAAGGTGCGTCCGGGCCTGTCGGTCAATAGGGCGCGTTCGGGTACGCGGCCCTCCGGATACACCAGGGGTTCGAGTTCCTCCCAGTCGCGACCATTGCTGGGTATGACGTTGGGCTTGGCGACGATGCGCGCACGCGCCCGGTCAGCGACCAATATCCATGTATAGTCCATAGGCCTCGGCTCCCTCGTTTGTTGAGATCGATCCGTTAGCAGGTCACGACGCTGCCGTCGCGATGGCCCATGTCGAGGTCTCGCGCAACCGGCGCCGCTCTATGGCTTGCTTCGCTATGAAGGTCGATTGTACGCGCTTTCGGGGTGGGGTCCACCGACCGAAAGGGTGTGGACAAGCCGCAAGCGGCCACGGCACGGGTGGGCCGTTTCCCCGGATGGCGCAGCCGTCGGGAAGAGGCCGATCCGTCGGCCACCCGGGGCCGTTTCCGGGGCGCGCGCCTTGACCCAAAATGCGTGCCGCAACACCCCGGTAGGCCTTGGCGCCTGGGGCATTTCGGGAGATCGCGTTGGGGCCTGGGGCGGGTTGTCCGCATGGTGCTGCGCGGGTACGATTGAGCGTTTTGAATCGTAAGGGGGTGCTCATGGACGTACGCGCAGCGGTCGCTTATGCGGCCGACCGGCCTTTGGTGGTGGAGACCGTGCAACTCGACGGGCCTCGCGCCGGCGAGGTGCTGGTGGAGATCAAGGCCACCGGGGTCTGCCATACCGACGCCTTCACCTTGTCCGGCAGCGATCCCGAAGGGCTGTTCCCCACCATCCTGGGCCATGAGGGCGCGGGCGTGGTCGTGGACGTGGGGCCCGGGGTCCGGTCGTTGCGTCCCGGTGACCACGTCATCCCGCTGTACACGCCCGAATGCCGCGAGTGCGAATATTGCCTGAGCGGCAAGACCAATCTCTGCCAGGCGATCCGCGCGACCCAAGGGCGCGGCGTGATGCCCGACGGCACCAGCCGCTTTTCCATCGGCGGCCAGCCCCTCTACCACTACATGGGGACCAGCACCTTCGCCAATTACACGGTCCTTCCCGAGATCGCGCTCGCGAAGATTCGCGAGGATGCCCCGTTCGACAAGGTCTGTTACATCGGGTGCGGGGTCACGACCGGCATCGGTGCGGTGATCTACACCGCCAATGTGCGCCCCGGCGACAACGTCGTGGTGTTCGGTCTCGGGGGCATCGGTCTGAACGTCATCCAGGGGGCGCGCCTGGCCGGGGCCGACCGCATCGTGGGCGTCGATATCAACCCCGATAAGCGCGCGATGGCCGAGCGCTTCGGCATGACGCACTTCGTGAACCCGCGCGAGGTGGAGGGCGATCTCGCGCCCTATCTCGTGAGCATCACGAAAGGCGGCGCGGATTTCAGTTTCGAGTGCATAGGGAATGTGACGACCATGCGCCAGGCCCTGGAGTGCTGCCACAAGGGGTGGGGCACGAGCATCATCATCGGGGTGGCGGGAAGCGGCGAGGAGATCAAGACGCGTCCCTTTCAGCTCGTGACCGGGCGTAACTGGCGGGGCTCGGCATTCGGAGGGGCCCGCGGGCGCACCGATGTGCCGAAGATCGTCGACTGGTATATGGAGGGCAAGATCAATATCGACGATCTGATCACGCACACCCTGCCGCTTGCCGAGATCAATACCGCCTTCGATCTCATGCACCGGGGTGAGTCGATCCGTACCGTGTTGACGTACTGAACATGGCCGCGGATCTGAAGCTTCTGGAGGAGCACGCGTGCTTTGGCGGGCGCGTGATCCGTTATGAGCATGCCTCGGAGAGTTGCCGGGGGCCCATGCGTTTCTCGATCTATCTGCCGCCGCAGGCCGCCGCCGGCCGCGTGCCGGTCGTCTATTTTCTTGCGGGCCTCACATGCACCGAGGAGACGTTCATGATCAAGGCCGGGGCGCAGCGCTACGCGGCGGAGCATGGGCTTGCCCTGGTCGCGCCCGACACCAGCCCGCGGCGCACCGGCATCCCCGACGAGACCCGCGACTGGGACCTCGGTAGCGGCGCGTCGTTCTATGTGGATGCGACCGAGGACCCCTGGAATCGCCATTATCGGATGCGCCGCTATGTCGCCGAGGAGCTTCCGGCGCTGATCGCCGCAGCTTTCCCCGTGGATGGCGCGCGCCAGGCCTTGTGCGGTCACTCCATGGGCGGGCATGGCGCCTTGACCATCGGGTTGCGCCATGCCGATCGTTACCGCTCGCTGTCGGCCTTCGCCCCGGTGTGCGCCCCGAGCCGCGCCCCATGGGGCCAAAAGGCCTTTGGCGCCTATCTCGGGGCCGACGAGGCGCGTTGGCGGGATTACGATACCGTGGCGCTTCTGCAGGCCCGCGAGGGTCAGGCGGTCGCGCCCATGCTCGTGGATCAGGGGGTCGACGACCCCTATCTCGAGCGCGAACTGAAGACCCAGTGGCTCGAGGGTCTGGGCGGCGGGGCGCTCACCCTGCGCTGGCACAAGGGGTATGACCACAGCTATTTTTTCATCGCGAGCTTCATAGGCGAGCACTTGACCTTCCATGCCCGCCATCTGGGTGCCGGCGCCTAGCGGGTGCATTGGCGCGCGCGAGGATGCCGGTTGGCGTACCATGGTGCGTGGCATCAACCTTTAGGGAAACCCTGTGCCGCTTACATTGATACGTCCCGACGACTGGCATGTCCATGTGCGCGACGAGGCCATGTTGCGCGCCGTCCTGCCGGACACCGCGCGGCGTTTCGCGCGCGCAATCGTGATGCCCAACCTGAAGTCGCCGGTGCGCACCGTGGCCGAGGCCCGCGCTTATCGCGACCGGATCCCGGCGGCGCGCCCGCCGGGATCGGCCTTCGAGCCCTTGATGACGCTGTATCTGACCGACAACACCCCGGCCGCCGAGATGGAGCGCGCCAAGGCCAGTGGTTTTGTTCATGCCGTGAAGTATTACCCGGCGGGCGCCACGACCCATTCGGACTTCGGCGTGACCGACATCGAACGGTGTGACGACGCGCTCGCCGCCATGGAGGCCGTGGGCGTGCCCTTGCTCGTGCATGGCGAGGTTACCGATCCCGCGGTCGATGTTTTCGATCGCGAGGCGGTCTTCATCGATCGCATACTTCAGAGGGTCGTTGCGCGCTTCCCGCGCCTCAAGGTCGTCTTGGAGCACGTGACCACCCGCGACGGGGTGGAGTTCGTGGCCGCAGCGCCGGCCACGGTTGCCGCGACCCTTACCGCCCATCATCTGCTGTTGAATCGCAATGCCATGTTCCAAGGCGGCATTCGTCCGCACGCCTATTGCCTGCCGGTCTTAAAGCGCGAGCGCCACCGCGAGGCGCTGGTGGCGGCCGCGATCTCGGGGAGCCCCAAGTTCTTTCTCGGCACCGATAGCGCGCCCCATGCGCGGCGCGCGAAAGAGGCGGCGTGCGGTTGCGCGGGCCTCTACACCGCGCATGCCGGTATCGAGCTCTATGCCGAGGCCTTTAAGGCGGCCGGCGCGCTGGAGCGGCTCGAGGGCTTCGCGAGCCTTCATGGTCCGGCCTTCTACGGGCTTG
Organism: Acidiferrobacter sp.; assembly: GCA_027335965.1. The sequence goes on along the minus strand of DAHWGZ010000007.1, from coordinate 11,689 downwards.
CGGCAAACGGCGGGCGCATCACGCTCATCGAGGAGTCGTGGCCGGTGCCAGAGGAGATCGATCTCGCGCCGGCTGGTATCGCCGATACCCTGGTCCCGTTCCGGGCCGGGGGACATGTCGGCTTTCGCATCGCCGAGACCGGGGCGTGAGCGTGGCGGGCGCGGGCGTGGACGCGCGGTTTTCCGTGGATGCGTCCTGGCGGGCCGAGCCGAGGGGGTGCTTGCCGTGAACGGCGTATTTTTGTGACGGGCACGGATACCGGCGTGGGAAAGACGCTCGTGAGCACGGCGCTCGTCTTGGGCTATGCCGCGCGGGGTGAGCGGGTCGCGGGGCTCAAGCCCATCGTCTCGGGGATGACCGCGGGCGGGGTCTATGAGGACGTCGAGGCGTTGCGGCAGGCGAGCGTGCCGCCACGCACCATGGAGGCGTGTGCCTTGTATGCCTTCCGGCCGGCCATCGCCCCGCACTTCGCGGCCGCTCAGGCGGGGTGCGCCATCGATCTCGAGGCGGTCGTCCGCTTCGTGCAAGAGGCATCGCGCGGGGTCGATCGCGTCGTGGTCGAGGGTGCGGGAGGGCTGCTTGTGCCGTTGACGGCCAACGAGGGCTTTGCCGATCTGGCGCGCGCCCTGGGCCTGCCCGTGGTGCTCGTCGTGGGCCTGCGCCTGGGCGCGATCAATCACGCCCTTTTGACCCACGAGGCGATTATCGCCCGCGGCCTGGTGTTGGCCGGCTGGGTCGGTACCATGCTGGTGCCCGATCTGGCGGCTGGAACGCTCGAGGGCCTGCGCGATCATTTGCCGGCGCCATGCCTGGGGGTGATTCCTTACCATACGCCGGTTGACCCCAGGTTCGCGGCTCGCCACATCACCATTCCATGGTGCCGATGAGCGCGCGGCGCAGGGCCTTGGTGAGGCGCATGGCGCTTCGCGGATATGACAAAGACGCGCATCCCTGCGCCCGCCATTCCCTGGCATCTCGGTCCTGGCGCGTGGATTGGCGGCTTTCCAGGACGAGGTCATCATGCCGGGCTCACTTTACGCGGGTGTTAAGATCCGGTGACACCCGCATGTCGGGCTCCAGGCGCGCGACTTGCAAAGGCGCGCGGGCCGGTCAGGTGATCACGATGGGCGCGCATGCCGTCGGCTTGGGCGCGCCTGCGGATTGGCGCGATCCGCAGTAGCCCGCGGCGTCATCTGCGCGGCTCGCAGGTGGCCGGTTCTCGCGCGGGCCGTGGGGCGGGGGTCGGAGGCCGATATCGCTGATGCCTCCGTGACGATGTGGGCGCGCAGCAAGGCCTCCACGGCCTGGTGGGCGCCTCCATAATCCGCTGACAGCGCGCCGGCCTGCGCGCAGCCAAGGAGCCGCGCATGCGCACGGCCGAGGTCGGTCTTCTCAAGATCGTGGGCGCGCAGGTAGTGAGCAAGCCCGCTCGGTTCGGACAGGACGGCATGCAGGAATTCAGACCGCGTTCCGGCCAGGATCATGAGCGCGTTGCGCAGGATCATGGCGGCATAGGCGCCGAGCGCGGTGCGCGGGTGGCGCGATTCGATGGCAAGCGGTGCGTGGCGCCAGCATGCCATGTCGCGCGCGGTCATGGGACGCGCGATCGCATAGCCCTGCCCGAAGTCCGCGCCGAGGATGGCGGCGGCCTCTACGAGGCCCGCGGTTTCCAGGCCCTCCACGGTAACGCGTATGCCGATGTCGTGCGCGAGATGTGTAAGGTGATAGATGAAGCGCAGCGCCTTGTGCGGCGCCTGCGCCGCGGTGCGCACGAGGCCATGGTCGATCTTGACGTCGTCCACTCCCAACTGTTCCATGCGGATCAGTGAGCTGTATCCAGACCCGAGATCGTCTTGCGCGAGTTGCACGCCGAGCGCTTTCCATTGGGGCAAAAGCCTGGCGCGGGCTTGGTTATTGTCGATTTCACCGGTCTCGAGAAGCTCAAGGGTGATGCGTTCCGGTTCTATGGGCGAGTCTTTGAGGATGTCGCGGGCGATACGCAGGTATTCGTCATCGACGAATGCCTGCGTTGGCAGGTTTATGGCCGCCGACGTGTGGAGGCCCCGGCCCTGCCAGTCGCGCAGATCCCGCAGCGCGTGACGCAGGCCAAGCGCGAAGAGCTGGCGCAATTCATGTTCACCGAACGCCGGAAGGAAGTCGCCGGGCGCGACATAGCCTCCATCGTGTTTGTCGAGGCGCGCCAACGCCTCGACCTTCACGAGCTTGCCGGACCGCAGATCGATCACGGGTTGATAGAGCATCACGAGCTCGCCGCGGTTCAGGGTCTCGCGGTAGGCGGTACGCGCCGCATGGTTGATGACGGATCCCGAGGCCGCGCCTTGCGCAATCACCGTCTCGAGCGTGGCGCGTACCTGCTCGAGCAGATTGACGCGGCTTGGCGCCGCAAAATATCCGGGCCAGCGGTGATACAGGGTCAGAAGCGCCCGTGGGCACCCGGCGCGGTCCGCGAGCGGGATGGTGGCCTGGGAGGCATAGCCGAGCTTGCGGGCGTATTCCCGCCAGGGCGCAAGCATGATATCGGAGGCGATCGAGAGGGTCTGTTCGATGCGGTTGGAGCGCCAGGCGCGGCCCGAGGGACCGAGACCGCAGGGTTCGCCATCGCGGATGGTCGGGACGACGTCGGCGGCAACCAGCGAGGCCACGTGGCGCTCCATCGTCTCCCCAACCACGATCTCGTATTGAATGTCGCCGCGACTATCGGGACGCGCAAAGGTGCCGGCGACCATGCCGGGCAGGGCTGTCAGGTGGCTCAGGGCCTGCCGCACCAGGTCATTGGAGATCACGGTGCCTTGGAGCAGGCCGGATATCCGTGATACCGCTTCCCGCTCCGCGAGCGCGAGCGTCTCGCGCCCGCGCATCTGGGCGTTGAGATTGGCCATGATGCGCATCGTCACGGCCGAGCGGATGCGCGTGCGCTCCTCGGGCGCGCCGATCCACGGGCCGAGGCGCTGCAGCAGCTGTTCCAGGCACAGCGCATACGAGTCGACGAGCCAGCTTGATTTGACGCCAAGGAAGCCGTGGATCTCCCCGCTTGCCATCGCCTCCTGTTCGTGGGTGTTTCGGTCGAGATCGGGATCGAGGAGTTGGCGCAGGAGCGCGAGCGGACGCGCTTGCGCGAGCGCGAGTTGTTCGGGACTCAGAAGGGTTATGACATCCCCGGGGCCGGTGTGCCGAAAGAGTCCGCGCTGAAAGGACGCGATCAGTTGATCACCGACATCCGGCAGGTGTTTTTGCGCCCCGCGCAACAGATCGGCTGCGTGTCGCCCGAAGGGATCGAGGTCTTCGTTCATAGTGAAAGACTCCCGTGACGAGGCTCGCGGGGACGCGAGACCCGCCTGCCAACGGACGTTATGCCCGTGGGATATTGGCGCCCGAACCATAAACTTCGACGATCATGGCGCTTTTGTCAAGTCAGGCCCGCGCCCGGGCATCGTCGGAGGCCGTCAGGGGGCGGTCACGGCGGCCCTAGAAACGCCGCGTCGCGGGGCTTGTCCATGTCCGGCGGGGCGTGTGCCGCGGCGTGCTCCTCGCGGCGGATCTCCGTGCGCAGCAGCTGTTCGAGCTTGCTGTGCGCCTTTTCGTAACGTTGCGGATCGGCGCCCGCGCGGATCACGGCCACCAGCTTTGCGTAGCCGTCCTTCAGGGCCACGCTCCCGGCAGCCGCGTCGTTCTCGATGTAGGCGGCGATCGTGCAGGGTTCGCAGATGATATGACCAAAGAGCGTGGGGCGCGAGCGCGCGAGATTGAGAAGGGTGCCGCGCAATAGCAGCGTGGCATAAGCTCCAAGCGCGGTTGTCGGGTGCTCGGGCGCGACGACGAGATCGAAATCCCGATACCAGGAGCGCAGGGCATCGGCGGTTATTGGTCGACTGATCGCATATCCTTGAGCGGCATCGGCGCCAAGGATGGTGGCGGCCTCCATGAGACCGCGGCTCTCGACGCCCTCGACCACCACTGAAAGGCCGATATCGTGCACGAGGCGTGTCAGGTGATGGATGAATTGCAGGGCCTTGCGCGGCGAGCGCGCGACGGTTTGGACGAATTCCTGGTCGATCTTCACTTCGTCCACGGCCAGCCGCTCCATGCGCAGAAGCGAGCTGTATCCCGATCCCAGGTCATCCTGCGCGAGACGCACGCCCAGGCGCCGCCAGCGATTGACCATCTGCCGGACGGCGGTCTCCCGCGAGCCGGTCTCGTCGGTCTCCAGAAGTTCGAAGGTGATGCGGTTGGGCTCCATGGCCGCGTCATGCAGCACGGCCCGCGCGATGGCCAGGTACTCCGGGTCGGACAGCGCCTGCGCCGGCAGATTCACGGATACCGAGGTGTGCAAGCCGCGATGGCTCCAGGTTTGGAGGTCGGCCATGGCCTGGCGAAGACCCAAGGAGAACAGCTGGCGCAGTTCGCGGGCGCCGAATGTCGGCAGGAAATGCGTGGGCGACACATGAGTCCCATCAGGGTCGCGCAGCCTCGCGAGCGCCTCGACCTTCGCGAGACGTCCGGTCTTCAGGTCGACGATAGGCTGATACAGCATGGTGAGCGCGCCTTCGGCGAGGCGCTCGCGATAGTCGGCGCGGATGGAGTAATGCACGGGCGGCGCATCCTGATTGAGGCGCGCCACGGCGGCTGATAGGACAGCGCAAAGCCTGTCCAAAAGATTGGTAAAGTCGGTGGTCGAGAAATAGCCCGGCGCCGCGTGGTAGAGCGAGAGTATGGCGCGGGGTTCACGGTTGGCGTCCTGGATGGGGATCGTGGCGTGGGAGACGTAGCCGAGCTCGCGCGCGATCTGATGCCAGGGGGCAAGAGACGGTTCGCGAGCAATCATCACGCTGCATTGGGGTTTCCCCGACCGCCACGCGCAGCCTGAAGGGCCGCAGCCCAAGGGGTTGTCGCCATAGATGTTGGGGAGGCTCTGGTGGTCGGCAAACGTCGAGGCATGACGCGCGACGGTGGCGCCGGCGATGATCTCGTATTGCAACGTACCGTTCTTGTCGGGACGGGCGAATGTCCCGGCCACCATCCCTTCCAGGGTCAGCAAGGTGTCGAGCAGGGCGCGCGCGAAATCATTCAAGGTCGTGCAGGTCTCGATCAGCCGGGTCACCGCGCCCATGACCCGCTGCTGACCGTAGACGACTTGGCGTTGCCCGGCCACGATCCCGCTCAACGAAGCCATGAGGCGCGATACGAGGATGTCGCGGAGGGGATCCTGTTCGGCGGGCGTCAGCGACTGAATCAGGGGATGTCGCCGCAGCCCGGTGATGAGGGCGCCATGGGTTTCGACGAGCCAGGCGTTTTCCACGCCAAGGTAGGCGAGCGTGCGACCCATGTCTTGAGCCGACTGCTGCAAGGCATGGGGCTTCAAATCCGGATCGAGAAGTTGCCGCAGGGGACGGCTTTCCTGGCTCGCCCAGAATTCCTGGGCATCGAGCTGGATGAGGACATCATCGCGGCCGGCATGCGCCAGGAGCGTCGCATGAAACATGGCGTAGAGATCATGGGTCAGGATGTCCGTGTAGGCGCGTATCGGGATAAAGGCCTTGGCCGCGCGTGGCCCATACGCGTCATGAGACGTCATGCATGTCCCCCCGATTCATGCCTTCGCGCATCGCGCGCCGCTTGCATAGGCGCGCCGGCCTTGTCCGGGTGTTCCGGGATTGCCGATCTTTAAGCCGCATGCATGCCCGCGGCGCGGTAGCCACGAGTAAATGCCCTTTCCAATAGGCGACGAATGAAACGCTGTCAAGGCGGCCGCCCGCGTCCGGAAGAGGTCGTGGGCTGCGCCTCAAAGCGACGCAAGGGGGGCGCGCGCAGGGCGCCGCGCACCTGACCCGCAAACAGGACGCCGGTGCTCGCGGCCGGCAGTCGCGCGGCATGCAAGGCCTGCATGGTCCAGGTGTTGCACGTGTGGAAGGCGTCATAGGTCCCGGTCGACGCGAAAAAAAGCCCGCGGCGACCGCGCGCCCCGAGGGCCCTGAGGCGGTCGTGGGGACGCCACGCGAAGGCGTGATCGAGAAAGGCGCGCAGGCCCCGCCAGCCACCCGCCGGCAGGTGCAGCCAGGTACGGCGTCGTGGCGATCGCGGTCCCGGCCGGGGCCGCCAGGGCCGGACATGGATGACGCTCGCCGACGGAAACAGGGCGGCAAGGCCGGTCAAAAGGCCGGGGTCGCGGGCCATGTAATAGCCGCGTTGTCCCCAACCGATGATGACGAAGGGCGCGGGCGCGAGGGGCTTGCGCAAGGGCCTCAAGGCGCCGGTCAGCTCGCTTTCGGGCACGATGAGTCCGGTGTGCCAGCCTTCGCGGATCACGCCGAGGGCCGGCCCGGACGCGATCGCGGGGCCGAGTCTCGTGGGGGCCGATGCCGACGGTGGCGCGCAACCGGCCAGCACCAGCAGTGCCAGGGCCGGCGCGGTGACCGAGGCCGCGGGCGGCCAGCGCCGAGCGCCGGCGGGCTGCTGTTTAGTCCCCATGGTCCTCAAGGGCTTCGAGGGTATGCCCGGCGGGCTCGACCGGATAGCCGCGCGTCACCCCGGCGCCGATGAGCGACACGCAGGCCATGAGCAGGAGGACCACGGGTAGCCCCCAGGCGGTCTCGAGGCGCGGGAAGATGATCGCCGAGAACGCCGCGCCAAGTCGCGAGGTCGCGGTGGCAAGCCCCCCCGCGCTCGCGCGCAGCTCGGTGGGGAAGATCTCGACGGAAAGCGCCATGGCGGTAACCCCCGGACCGATGCCGGTCCCCAGGGAGTAGACCGCGGCTCCCGCGTAGACGCTCACCACCTCGTGGATCGCGATCCCCAGGGCGAACAACAGCAGGCCCAAGACCATGAGCGCGAACCCGGCGATCTGCAGCGGGATGCGGCCCCAGCGGTCGAGGCGTCGGTAGATGAACAGGATGCCGGCGGTCGAAACCAGCAGGAACGCGGCGTTGATGCCGGCGGCGGCGGTGTTGTTGCCCGCCAGTCCTTGCATGCGCAGGATCAGCGGGAAGTAGAGGCCGATGCCAAGGCCCACGATGTCGAGGCAGGTCCAGGGGACGAGGCTCAACACCAGTCGTTTGCGCCAGGGGCGCCGAAAGAGGATGGTGGTGCGCCGCGCGACCCCGGAGAAACGCGCCAGGGCGTCTTTGATCCGCGTCTCGTTCCACGCCGGATGGAGACGTTGCATGGCCTCATGCGCCGCCGCCTGCGATCCGCGGCGCATGAGCCAGCGCGGCGATTCGGGGATGCTGCGGCGTAGCCACAGCAAGACCAGCGCCGGCAGCAACGCCGCGCCGAGCATGAGGCGCCAGGAGTCCGGTCCGAGCCTCAGTAAGGCAAGCCCCAGCAGCGTCGAGGCGAAGGCCCCCAGGTACCAGGCGACGTTGATGCCGGCGAAACCCCGCCCGCGGTCGTGTTCGGCGCTGTATTCGGCGACCACCGTGGCCACCAGCGGGTAATCCATGCCGACCGCGAGCCCAACCACGAAGCGGCCGATCCAGAGGGTCGCAAGACCGGGGCTGAGGGCGCTGGCGATGGCGCCGAGGGCATACAAGGCGACATTGGGCAGGAGCAGGGCGCGGCGTCCGAAGCGATCGACCAGCCGGCCACCGATGAGTCCGCCCAATAGCGAGCCGATGAGCGCGGCGGCCATGAGGTTGCCGACGGCCCCCGCCCTGAGGTGCCATTGAGCGCGCAAGGGCAGCAAGGCGATGGCCATGATGCTGAGGTCGAAGCCGTCGAGGAACATGCCCAGGCTCGCCGCCCGCACGGCTTGTTTCGCGAGGTGGTCGTCATGGCCGGGCGGCCCGCCGTCCGGTCTTGATGTCCCCTCATCATCCTTGTGATCCACCCGCCCCTCCTTGTTCGCGTTGTCGTTCCCGGTCGTCGCGTCCTTAGCCGCGCAGTCTAGCAAATTTGCGCCAACGGCACGGGCGCCGATAGCGCTAAGTTAAGTCGCGGCTTTGGGTGCGACGGCGCCCGGCGGGGCGCTGGCGGGATTGGCGGCAGGCCATGATGGGGGCAAGGTTCAGGCGCGCCCGGGGGCCGCCGTCACGGCCGGCGCGGGGGCGTGTCTGGCCGGCCGACCGCTCGGACTGTTATCCTAGCCTGACAGGGCATGCCGGCGTCGCCGGGTCGTGCAAGACGTTTACGGTCCGCGATGCGGGGCCTTCGGGTCCTGAGCATCGGGTTGGGTACGGGATATGAGAATGAGCTTCAAGGCATTAGCGGCGGCATTGAAGAAGCAGTGGATAGCAGAACGCACGCGTTGCCAGAGTTGTGGCATGCCCGTCATCTACGACAAGAAATACCGGCCGGGTAGCGACTACTGCAGTTATTGCCACGATGGGAATGCGTTCGTGAAGGACATGGCGCTGGCCGATATGCGGGTGCGGGTGCGGGGTTTGCTGGAGAATCGCAAGGCCCCGGCGCTGGTCCGTTTCTACATGCACTGGCGCCTCGCCACCCTCAGGCGTTGGCGCAAATCCGCGGGCCTGCGCTGACTCGCGACGCGGCCTTGAGGCTTGTGAGCGGGCGCGTCCTTGGCGCCGCGCGCGGTGCCAAGGACCTCGGGAACCGCCCGCCGCGGGGGTTCTGACCCGCTCCCTTGACCGTGGGGCGGCGCATGCCCGTGACCTATCGCAGTCCCCATCATCCCAAACGGTCTGGGCGCGGGCGCCTCGCCCCTTTGGCAAGGCCGTGACCCGCCTGCCTCCCAGCGCGCCGCTGGCGTCCTTGACGTATCCCGACACGGCAATGGGCGCAGAGACTCGCGGCGCTTCAGGCGCTATGCTGAAGGGGCATGGCGGCGGGGGGCGGGAGTCTCGCAGCGCCCTGATGGGGCAAGGGTCGCGGGGTCGCCGATTCGGGCCTGTCCGCGTCGGGTCGGGGCGCCACGCCCGCCCATGGCGGCCTGGCTGGCGAAAGGGGTGGGCATGGGGACGTTGCGGAGGGGCCGCTGGTCGCCACACGGGGTGCTGGCCGTGGCCGTGCTGCTCAACATCGGCGCATGGGTCGATCTGACGGCCGTGACCGCGCGCCACGGTATCCTGCTCGAGACCGGGATGCTCGCTTACCTCCTGGGACTGAAACATGCCTTTGACGCCGATCATATTGCCGCGATCGACAATGTGACGCGCAAGCTGCGCGCCGATGGCCTGCGGGGGGCTGACGTGGGGCTCTTTTTCTCGCTCGGCCACTCGACGGTCGTTATGGCGTTGTCCTTGGCGGTGGCCCTATTCGTCGTCCGTGCGCCCGGGGTGAACGCCCTGGCTGGCGACGGGGCGGTTTGGGGTCTTGGCCTGTCGGCCGGTTTCCTGACGCTGATCGGGGCCGCGAACCTGCGTATCCTGGTGCGTCTGTTTCGCGGTGACGGGACGACCACGAACGCGCAGGGGTCCGCCGGCGAGGATGGGCCAAAGGGGCCCATGAGCGCGCTGCTTGGGTCTGTCTACCGACGTATCCGGCACGGATACGAGATGTATTTCGTGGGGCTGCTCTTCGGGTTCGGGTTCGACACCGCTTCGGAGATTGCCATCCTGGGGATCGCCGCCACCGCCCAATATCGGGGTCTGCCGATGAGGGATGTCATGGTGTTTCCGCTATTGTTCACGGCCGGCATGAGCCTTTTGGACAGCCTGGACGGGGTCGTCATGGCGGCGGTCTACGACTGGGCCTATCGCGACGCCTCGCGCAAGCGGCGCTTCAATGTGGCGGTCACCGGCGTGGGCGTGGGCGCGGCGTTCGGGATCGGGGCCCTGGAGTGGGCGGGCGTGTTCGCGCATGAGCACGGCCGGCCACTCCAGGGCCTCCTCGCCGGGTCCTCGTTCTCGATGGCGGGCGGCGTGCTCGTGTTCTTGACAGGGCTCGTCACGCTGATCGCGGTTTTCTCCTACCGCAGGGCCTTGCGAGCACCCGCAATGTAGGGGCCGGCGGGGGGTCCTCGTCACCGGCCCCGCGTGCCCCGTCTCGGCCTAATACGGATCCTCGCTGTAGGGAAGGTCTGGGCATCCAACACCGAAAATGAAAGGCGCAAAACCACGTATGCCAGCGTAGCGTCCGTGACGGATTGTGCCGGAGTGCATCTGGCCAATGAGAAGGTGATCGGGCTTGTTATGGTCCATTGAATGGACTATATTGGTCCGTAGCCAAATGAGGGGCCCGACAGGGTGTTGCCCGGGAGGTTGCCGTGAAAGTATCTGTAACCGAGGCCAAGGGGCAGTTGACCGAACTTGTCAGGCGCGCCGAAGCGGGGGAGGAGGTCCTTTTGACTCGTCATGGACATGCGGTGGTGCGCCTGATGGCCACGCACGGGGCATCGAGCCGGGAGTCGCGACGGGCGGTGCTTGATGCGGTGCGCGCGTCGGCGGCGGGCAAGGCGGTTGCGGGGCCGGACGCCGATCGCAGCCAGGATTTTCTCTATGACGAGAATGGTCTGCCGCTACCATGATGGCGGTCGATACCTCGGCCTTGATGGCGGTCGTGCTCAATGATCCGCAAGCGGACGCCTGTGTCACGGTCCTGGAGATCGAGGATGGCCTGCTCATTTCCGCCGGTACTGTTGCTGAGGCGCTGGTTGTGGCCGGTCGGCGCCACGTCGGTGCGGAAATGGAACGTCTGATCGACGGACTGGGATTCGAGATCGTCAGTGTGACGGCCGCTTCGGCGCGGCGTGTGGCGCGGGCCTACGGGAGGTGGGGCAATGGGGTGCATCCCGCCGCGCTCAATTTCGGAGATTGCTTCGCCTATGAGCTGGCGAGCACGCAGGGGTGCCCTTTGCTCTATGTCGGAGAGGATTTCCGGAAGACGGACGTGCGGGCAGCCCTGAGCGGCGCCGGACGATAGGCGAAACGCGAGAAGCCCCCGACCGCCTATGCCCTTTTGCGGGGCCGATCGGCCATGGCGCCGCACCGGCGGGATTGTCGCCACATGGGCGCGACTCTTTGCGGCCCAGCCTGGCGTCGTCGGGTGCCCGCGATCCCGCAAGTGCGGGCACAGCCCTCGCTGTGGGGACGAATCCGGATGCGCTGAGGGTGCCGGCGCGCCACCGGACTTGCGGGAGGGGAGGCGTCCGCCCGCCGCGGCTTTGGCGCAAAGTCCCTTTATGGTATGCTGGGCGACCACTTTTGAAGGCTCCTTATAGAGGTCCTAAGGCCGCAGCGCGGCCCAAACCCGATGGATCAATTCGCTAAAGAAACCATCCCGGTCAATCTCGAAGAGGAGATGCGTCAGTCGTACCTGGATTACGCCATGAGCGTGATCGTGGGGCGCGCCCTCCCGGACGTGCGCGACGGCCTGAAGCCCGTCCATCGGCGCGTGCTGTTTGCCATGCGCGAACTTTCCAACGACTGGAATCGCCCCTACAAGAAGTCGGCGCGCGTTGTGGGTGATGTCATCGGTAAATACCATCCACACGGGGACACGGCGGTCTACGACACCATCGTGCGCATGGCCCAGACCTTCTCGATGCGCTACCCGCTGGTCGACGGCCAGGGGAATTTCGGGTCGGTGGACGGCGATGCCCCGGCGGCCATGCGTTACACCGAGATCCGTATGGCGCGTGTGGCCCACGAGCTGCTCGCCGATCTCGACAAGGAGACGGTGGACTTCGCGCCGAACTACGACGGGTCGGAACATGAGCCGTCGGTGCTGCCCACCGCCATACCGAATCTGCTTGTCAACGGCTCCTCGGGGATCG
>DAHWGZ010000079.1 GCA_027335965.1 Acidiferrobacter sp. | reverse complement strand
GTCATCTGTGGTGCGTCACGCTGTCCCCAGAGGCCACATCGCTCGTGAACGGAGACCTTGCCCTGCATTACGACCCACGGCCCCTGAGCGCCCTCAGGAGCGGCGTAGCTATGGCCGTGGCCCGTTGGTGCCTCACGCATCGTGAAAGCCCGCAAGGCGGCTGGAAAATGGCGACCGTGCTGGAAGCGGTGGGATCGGAATCGACGGGCGCGGCGGGTCGGAAACGGCGACATGAGATCCAGAAAGACGGCGCGGCGCTCGCGGTGTCCTTCCGGCAACGCTGCGTAAAACGCTCAACCGATGCGCGGATCGACTAATCCGGTGGTGCCGGGCCGGCCTTTTTGGGGGTCAGCGCCGCCTGATAGTTCCACGGCATCCAGGCGCCGGGGTCGGCTGTGACCTCGTCGGCATGGCGCTGGAGGGCGACCAGATATTCGAACGGGGCGACCGCGTTTAATTCGGCGGTGTGGATCAGGCTCATGAAGACGTCGCCGACATGAGCGCCGTTGGGGGTGCGGTAGAAGAGCGCATTCTTGCGGTGCAGGATCGCCTTTTTCAGAATCCGCTCACAGACATTGTTATCAAGGGGCGCACCCGGCACGCGCAGGAACAAGGTGAGTTCCGACCAGCGCTTTTGCATATAACGGATGGCCGCGCCCAAAGTCGAGTTCGGTTCGATCGTACGTTCCTCAAACTGCGTCCGCATCCACTGCTCCAGGGCCGCCATGCGCGGCCCGCTCTCGGCCTGGTGGCGCAGGAGTCGCGACTCGGGGTCGAGGCCCTCGGCCTGCATGCGGGCCTCGGTGCCATAGACCGCGCGCAAGGTCTCCAGCACGAAGCGGACTTGGTCCGGGAAGGTCTCGGTCAGTTCGACGTACTTACGACGCGCATGGGCGAGACAGGAGGACATCACCGTGTCGAAGCCCGTGGGGGCGTTGCGCGAGAGACCATCGCACATCTGGATCGGGGCCGGCAGGTCGGCCGCGCGGTGCGCTAACACCACCGCCAGATTCTCGCCGGCGTGGCGGACGCCGGTGAAGAAGAGCGCGATCTGGCGACCCTCTTTGGTCGCGACGATCCCCGAGGTAAAGATCCCGGTGCGTTCGGTGGGCGCGTCATCGGCGAGCGCCGCGGCCCGCTGCGCTTTTGTCAACTGCAGGACCTTCATGGTGGTGTCGTCGTTGTAGAGCACGGAAGCCTGGGCCGCCTGACGCTGCAACTCCTCGTGCGCCGGGGCCAGCCGTTTCGCGGCCGCACGCACCAGGTCCCATTGGGTGGCGGCCGGCAACGGGATGCCCATGCCGGCCTGCAGGGTCTCGATACGATGGAAGGGGAGCCCCGCGCCGTACTTCAAGAGCCCCACCATGCTGGTCGCGGTGGCGTCGTATTTCTCGGGTCCCACGCCCTCCGGCGGGGGCGCGGTGGTGACCGCCCCACACAGATGGCAGCGCAGCCGGTCACAGGCGTAGACCGTGGCGCTCAAGGGGGCCATGCCGGTGATGCGCACGAGCTGACCCGGCGCGCCTTGGAGATAGAGTGTCCCGCCCGTGCAGTGGGGGCAGGCGGCACCGGCCCCCAGGGTGGGATGCGTAACGGCCACCTGCCGGGCGCCGGTATAGGCGCTCACGCCGTTACGCCCATGGCCGGGGGCCTTGGGTTTGGGCTCGGAGGCCGCGGGCGGCGGGGACTGGGCCTCCGATCCCGCGGTCTCGGGACCCGGCGCGGGCTCGGTCGCGGGATCCTTGAGCACATCGCGGGTTCTTTCCGTCTTCGCGCCAAACAGCATCCGGCGCAGCCGCTCCAACGAGGTCGTCTTCGTCTGCAGTTCCGCGGTCAGGAAGGCAAGCGTGGTCATCGCGGTCTTCAAGATCGCGTGATCGGAGGCCGTGAGCGCTTCTGTTTGGGTCCGTTCGACGATGGCGGCGAGGTCTGCAAGCGACACCTCGAGCGCGGGCGGCGCGGTGGGCGCAGACCGCGGTCTCCGGGTCCCGCTCATGGGGTCTGCAACAAGCGGGTGCGATAGTCCCGCGTAAGCGGCAAGCCGAGCACGTCCTTCACGCTGCGGTTCGCCTGGTGGGTGCGATCATCCTTGCCGCGCCCTTGGGTCTGGCCCAAGAGCTGCCAGTTGGCCGCGCGGTAGCAGGTGCCGCGATAGCGGGTGGTGTCGACGAAGGTCTCGGCCCAATAGACCGGGTGGCCATAGGCATCCGCCCACGCCTGGGGCAGGGCCCGGGTCAGGCGCGAGAGCACGTGCGAGGCCAGGTGGGGGACGGTCACCCACGGCAGGATCAAGAATCGCGTGTTATAGGCGATCGAGCCGATGTTGGCGCGGCGCACCGCGGGCGACCAGCCGAGGAACCGGTCCCGGGGCCCCAGATGCCGGGGGGCCGAGCTCCACGCCGAGAGCGCCACCGGGCGTGTCCCGGCATAGACCAGGAACTTCAGGTGTTCGCCCACCGGCTGCGTGTAGCCGAGATAGTGATAAGCCGCCATCAGGCCCTTGAAGAGGGCCTCGGCGGGGGTGCGGCGCACCGACACGACCGTAAGCGGCCCCAAGGCGCGCAAGGGACCCGTAAGCGGCGTGATGTCGATCGGAAGCGGCGCCCCGCCCGCGCCCGCCACGCGCGCGGCGCGCACGCCCAAGGGATTGGGGGGCTGTCTGCGCACCGGCGGTAAAGTGATGTGCCCCGCGCGCGCGAGCGCCAGCATGAGCCCCCGGCACACCATCGCGCGCGGGGCGCCGTTGGCCTGACGCCAGTCCCAGGCCTGACAAAGGGTCGCCGACAACGCCCGCCGGCTCTGCTCGGGATGGGCCGCGATCAGGGCGCGGATGAAGTGCGCGTCGGTGGTCGTGACGGTGCGGCCGCGGTAGCGCAGCAAGATCTCCATGGAGACCGATCTTACCGCGCGCGTTCATGGAACGCAAGCCCTTTCCCCCAGCCCGGCCTCGTCCCCGCCTCGCAGGACCGCGGCCGATCGCGGCCCGCGCCGCCCGCCCACCGGCCGCCACAGCGGCGGGGCCTGGGACCGTGTCGGGTCCCCCGCGCTCAACAACACCTGCACCTCGTGCGCCAGCACCTCGCTCACCACCCCGTCCGAGGCCTGCGGCCAATAGCGGAAGCGGCCTTGTGACAGGCGCTTGTGACAGAGCCAGTAGCCCTGGCCGTCGTAGACGAGGAGCTTGATGGCCGTGTGCGAGCGGCTGCGAAAGACAAACACCGTGCCCAGAAAGGGCTCTTCGTGGAGGACCGCCCGACAGCGTTGCGCCAAGCCGTCGATACCGACCCGGAAGTCCACCGGTTCCACGGCCACCAGCACGCGCATCTGCGGGGTAATCGTAATCATGGCGCCCCCCAGAAGGCCGCGCACAGCGGTGCCAGTTGGGCAAGCCCCGGGCCCTGCAGGCTCACCTGCATCGTCTGGCCGTGCGTGTTCTGACACGTGATCACGCACTCGGAGACCCCGACCGGGGCCGCGGGTGTCGCTTTCGGCCACGCGACAAAGGTCAGGGGCTGCGGGTCGGGGATCGGCGCGCCCCCCGGACCCTCCATGCGTTTTACAAGCTGCAGGCCCTCCACGTGCAGGTGCTGCACTGTCTGCACCACCCCGACCTCTCGGGCCATCTCCACGGCCGCGGCCCATAAGGCCTTGGGGATGCGTGCCCCCGGTGCGCGATTCTCCCGCCAGTGCTGGAAGAGGGCTCGTGTGGACGCAAAGGTCTCGCCGCCATCCGGCCCTGGCCCCCTATCTCTCGTCTCGTTCATTTTCTGCGTTCCTCATGGGTGGAAGTACGCAACGGACGTTAGCAGGGCCGAAAAACCATTTCCTGCATGCTTGCCGGAAGGACACCGCCGCCGGACACTATCCGGCCAAGGGGGCCTGCGAGCGGTTTGCGCCGATCGGATCGGGATCGAGGGCATGGGGCCCCGCCGCCTCGGGCGGGGGGCGTCCGAGGCGGCGGGCGCGTCAGACGGGGGCGGGGGATGCCAGGAGCCGGGCCATGCCCTTCGCATCGGGGTGCCGCAGCACCCCACGCTCGGTGATCAAAGCCGTGACGAGCTCGGCCGGGGTCACGTCGAAGACCGGGTTCCAGGCGCGCGCGAGCGCCGGGCTGTGCGCCACCCCCTGGCAGTGCAGGACCTCGCTTTCCGCGCGCTCCTCGATCGGGATCCCCCGGCCATCGGCGGTCGCGGCATCGATCGTGCTGATCGGCGCCACCACGTAAAACGGCACGCCATGGTGGCGCGCCGATACCGCGAGCCCATAGGTCCCGATCTTGTTGGCGGTGTCGCCGTTGGCGGCAATGCGATCGGCCCCCACGAGGACCGCGGCGATGTCGCCCGAACGCAATAAGGCCGCAGCCGCGCCATCGGCGAGCACGGTCACCGGCAACCCCTCCTCCACGAGTTCCCAGGCGGTCAGGCGCGCGCCCTGCAACCATGGGCGCGTCTCATCGGCATAGACCATGGTGACGCCGCCGGCGGCGGCCGCGGCGCGCACCACGCCAAGCGCGGTGCCATAGCCCCCGGTGGCCAGCGCCCCGGTGTTGCAGTGCGTCAGCAGCCGCGCCTGGGGCGGCAAAAGCGCGGCGCCAAGGGCGCCCATGCGCCGATTGGCGGCGATATCCTCCTCATGCAGGCGCCGCGCGGCGGCGAGGACCTGGGGCACGGGCGAGCCCGCGCCCACGGCCGCCATCACGCCCTCCATGACATTCAGGGCCCAGGCGAGATTCACGGCCGTGGGGCGACTGGCGCGCAACGTGGCGAGATCGGCGCGCGACGCCGCGCGCCAGTCGCCGGGCGCGCGCGCATAAGCGGCGCCGACCGCCAATACCGCGCCGTAGGCCGCGGTCACGCCGATCGCCGGCGCCCCGCGCACGACCATGGCGGTGATGGCCGCCGCCACCTCGGGCGCCGTCCTGCACTCTTCATGGCGAAGCGTGCCCGGCAGCACGCGCTGATCCAAAAGCCGCACCGCGCCATCGCGCCACTCGACGGCGCGCACCTTGTCATAGAGAACCGGATCCACCGCCATTCCTCCCCACGCCCTGGGACACAATGTCCGGCGATGATGCTATCATGGCGAAGGTCGCTTTTTCGTTGGGTCTATGGCAAAAAGTCTCGGACAGCTCCCGACCGCCGTGGCCGGGCCGCCAGTCGTCGGTGTGCGCGCCCTGCTCGCCTATGGCGATATGTTGAAGAATTTCGTGCGCAAGGACATCCAGGTGCGCTACCAGGGGGCGGCCCTCGGGTTCCTGTGGTCACTCATCAACCCGCTGGTCATGATCGGGTTGTATATCTTCGTGTTCTCCGACGTCTTCAAGTCGGCGCTGCCGAACTACCCGCTCTATCTGATGGCGGGCCTCCTGCACTGGAACCTCTTCAGCCAGATCACGGGCCAAGGCTGCGACACCCTGCTCACCAACGCCGGGCTCGTGAAGAAGATCTATTTCCCGCGCCTTTTGGTGCCGATCTCCTCGGTGGTGTTCAATGTGGTGCTATGGCTGCTTGCCATCTTGCTGCTGTTCATCATGTACCCGTTTTTGGGCGGCAAGCTCCATCTCGTGCTGGCCGCCTACCCCGTCGCCCTGCTGTTCTTTTTGGCGTTCACCTTTGGCATCACGCTGATCCTGTCGGTCCTGAACGTCCTGTTTCGCGACCTGAAGCATCTCGTCGACGTGACGCTGCTGTTCCTGTTCTGGGTCACGCCGATCGTCTACCAGTACCACCGCATCCCGCCTCATCTGCGCGAGTTGTTCGCGGTCAGTCCGCTGGTCGACTACGTGCTGATCTTTCGCGGGATACTCTATAGCGGGCAGCTGCCCGACTGGCACATTCTCGCCATGGCCATGGCCTGGACCGTGGCAAGCCTCACGGCCGGACTCCTCATCTTCCACCGCTACGCCGACTCGCTGGTGGAGCGCCTGTGACGCGCCCCCTGCCCGAGGAAGTCGTGGTGGTGGATCATGTCTCCAAGGAATTCATCCTCCACCACAACCACGTGGATAGCCTGAAGGGCAAGGTGGTGGGGCTTTTCAAGAAACGCATGCGCTCCCGTCACGAACACTTCCTGGCGCTCTCCGACGTGTCGTTTTCGGTGCGCCGCGGCGAGGCCATAGGTCTCATGGGGCGCAACGGCTCGGGCAAGAGCACGCTCCTGCAGGTGATCGCCGGCATCCTGAAGCCCACCTCGGGACGGGTCGTGACGCGCGGGCGGGTGGCGCCCCTGATCGAACTCGGGGTGGGCTTTCACCCGGAATTGACCGGCGAAGAGAATGTCTACCTGAACGCGAGCCTCTATGGATTCCGCAACAAGGATGTGCGCAAACGCTTCGCCTCCATCGTCGAATTCTCCGAGCTCGCGCACTTCATCGATACCCCGGTGAAGAATTATTCCTCGGGCATGTACATGCGGCTTGCGTTCGCGATCGCCGTGCATCTCGAGCCCGACGTGCTGCTGGCCGATGAGATCCTGGCGGTGGGCGATGTCGCCTTCCAGGAAAAATGCCACGATCGGATTGCCGGCATGCGGCGCAACGGCATGAGCATCGTGCTGGTCTCGCACAACGAGTCCCAGGTCCGCGATTTCTGCAATTCATTCGTCCGCCTGGAAGGCGGCCGCGTCGTCGAGACCGGGACCTTCCGCGCCAAGACCGCGCACACGCGCTAGACCCCCCAACCACGCGAGGGCTGTCATGGACTTCGATCTTTGCCTGAAGGCCCCCTGGATCATCCCGGTGGAACCGCGCGGCCAGGTGCTGCATGACCACGCCGTGCTCGTGCGCGACGGCCGCATCGCGGCGCTGGTGCCCGCGGCCGCGGCGCCCGAGGCCGCGCACACCGTGGATCTCCCCGGCCATTGCCTGCTCCCGGGCCTCGTCAACGCCCACACCCATGCCGCCATGACGCTGTTTCGCGGGCTTGCCGACGACCTTCCGCTCCCGCAATGGCTGAACGATCACATCTGGCCGGCCGAGAGCCGCCACGTCAACGCCGACTTCGCGCGCGACGGTAGCGCGCTCGCGGCGCTCGAGATGATCCGCGGCGGCACCACCTGCTTCGCGGACATGTACTTCTTCGCCGACGAGACCGCGCGCGTGGCCTCGGGCGCCGGCCTGCGCGCGGCGCTCGGCCTCGTGGTCATCGACTTCCCGACCGCCTG
>DAHWGZ010000078.1 GCA_027335965.1 Acidiferrobacter sp. | reverse complement strand
CGCGACAAAAAGACCGAGGTGTTCCGCGCCCTTCGGCGTCTTGCCGGTCGCGAGGACATAGCCGCCGCCACCGCGCGCGGCCAGTACGGCGAGAGCACGGATGGGGCCCTGAAGGCCTACCGGGCCGAGCCCGGGGTTGACCCCCAATCGACGGTCCCGACCTATGTGGCGCTGCGGGTATTCGTCGACAACTGGCGCTGGCAGGGCGTGCCCTTCTATATCCGCACCGGCAAGGGCCTGCGGAACTCCTCGACGGAGGTGGTGATCCAGTTCCGCCAGATCCCGTTTTGCCTCTTTGGGCAGGACCAGGTGTGCTCGCGCATAGAGCCCAACCGGCTGGTATTGCGCATTCAGCCTCACGAGGGCATCAGCCTGGGCTTTGCCATCAAGGCCCCCGGCAATGAGGCCCACGTCGATCATGCGCGCATGCGTTTCACCTACGGCAATCATTACGATGGGGAGATGCCGCTTGCCTATGAGCGGCTTCTGACCGATGCCATGCGCGGATACGCGGCGCTGTTCGCGCGTCGCGACTCGGTCGAAGAGGCGTGGCGCTTCGTGACCCCGATCCTCGATGCGTGGGCGCAAGACCCGGCCCCCGGCTTTCCCAACTATGCGGCCGGCAGTGACGGGCCCGAGGAGGCCGACGCGCTCATGCGCGCCGACGGCCGCGCATGGCACCCCCTCGACCCGCCCGTGCCATCATCATGATTTTCACCATCGCCGACGACGACCGAGGCCTGGCGCGCGCGCTTGCCGATCGACTCACGGTCGAGATCCAGGCCGCCTGGGCGCATGCCCGGCCGTTGCGGATCGCGCTCGCGGGCGGGTCCACCCCGCGCGGCCTGTATGAGGAACTGGGGCGCCGCGCGGACACGCTCCCCTGGCAGGCCCTCGAGATCTTCTTCAGCGACGAGCGCGCGGTCGGCCCAAACGACCCCGCCAGCAACTATCGCCTCGCCCATCTCCCTTGGCTCTCAAAGGCCCCGCCCGGGGCGCTCATCCACCGCATCCCCGGCGAACTCGGGGCGCAGGCGGCGGCGGACGCGTACGACGACCTCCTGAGACGCGCGGCGGCGGGCGGGCAGGCCCTCGACATCGTATTGTTGGGTTTTGGGCCGGACGGCCATATTGCCTCGCTGTTTCCCGGGGCCGGACTTGCCACCACCCGCATCGCCGAGGCCGTGCCCGCGACCGCGGATCGCGTCGCCCGCGTCACCCTGACGCTGCCGACCTTGGCGGCGGCGCGTCGGCGCATCGTCCTGGCCCACGGGTCCGCCAAGGCGGAGGCCTTGCGCGCAAGCCTGGCGCCGGGGGCCGAGACCCCGCTTGCGCACCTCATGGCCAAGGCGCCCGTCGAGTTTTGGCTGGACCGCGCCGCCGGGCAGGCGCTGTGCAAAAACATCCCTTCCTAGTAGCGATCCCGTCCGTCGTTCAGGCCCACGCGCACGCGAAACACCGTCGGACGGTGGGGCATGGTCTTCGTGAACGCCGGGTAGCTGCGATCCCGCACCGCCGCCAAAGCCGCCCGATTGATCGCGCCGATGCCGCTCGACCGCATGATGCGCGCCCACAACAGGTGGCCCGCGGGGGTCAATTCGAAGGCCACCACGGCCTTGCCGGACAATCGCAGCGCGGCCACGCGCCTCGGCACCACGAGGCCCTGCTGGATGCGCGTGCGCAGCATCACCGCGTAACGATCGACGGCCTGGGCCACGACCGCCGGGGAGGGCGGCGGGGGTGGAGGCGGAGTCGGCCGCGGCGTGGCCTTGGGTCTCGGTGGCGGCATCTTCTTCACGGGCTTTGGTAGCGGCACCGGGCGATGATGCACGACCGGCCGAGGCTTGGGCGGCGCGGGTTGGGGCTTCGGCCGGACCACCGGGCGCGGCGGAGGCGGCTTGGGCTGGACGTGCGGCGCCGGCGGCTTGGGCAGGGTCACAAAGTGCACGGCCATGGGTTTACGGCGCAACCCCACGGTCTTGGGGTGGGAATGCGCCGCTACCAGAAGACCCGCGAACACGAGCCCCTCGAGGACCACCGCCAGGAGCGTCGCCCGCAGGAACGAAAATCGCTTTTCGGGCATGGGCGAAACGATAGGCAGCGACGAAGCACTCATGAGACCCTTCCCGTCCGTATCAATGCTGATGCGCGGCAATGCCGATGCTGGCCACGCCCGCCTTGCGCGCCGCGCTCATGACCGCCACGAAGTCCTGAAACGGCACGTTCTTGGCGGCCGCGATCGTGACATCCGCGCGCCGTTTGCCCGCGTGCCGCGACAGCAGGCCCTTCAAGGCCGAGCGCGGAACCACATGACCTTGCACATGCACCACCCCATTCGCCGTCAGGCTGACGAGGATCTGCGGCCGCGGGAGCGCCTTGGCGGTGCTGGCCTGCGGCAGGGCAAGCCCGAGACCATGATCGGGGATCATGCGCAGGGTCAGGATCATGAAAAAGACCAGCAGGAAAAACATCACGTCGATCATGGGGATCAACTCGATGCGACCCTTCTTGGTCTCGAAATACCGCATCTTCATGAGGATTTCGCCATGCGCGCGTGGGCCGTGCCGTGGTCCGCGGCGGGCTCGCCATCGGAGGTGATGTTGACCGGGGCGCCGTCCATGCGATTTAGCAGCATGGTCTTCACGATATCGAGCTGATGCAAGACCACGCGCACCTTGTTATTGAGACCGTTGAAGGCGAGCAGGCCGGTCATCGCCACGAAGAGCCCCGAGGCGGTGGCCACCAGGGCATCGGCGATGCCGCCGGTCACGGCCGTGGGGGCATGCCCGGGCGCCGACAACACGGAGAAGGCGTGGAACATGCCCACGATCGTCCCAAAGAGTCCCAGGAGCGGCGCCAGGGTCACGACGGTATCGAGGACCCACAAACGCTTGTCGAGGGCCGGGGCCAGGCGCAGGGTCGCCTCATCGAGCCGATTGGCGAGCTGCTCGCCGCTCGTGACCCCCATGTGGCGGGCCGCCACGTCGAGCAGGACCGCCTCCGGGAGGTCGGGGGCGGTGGCCGCCAGCGCCGCCAGCTGCGCGCGCGTCATCTCCTTGTGGGCGCCGAGGCGCTCGACGAGACTGTTGCCCTCGAGCAGCGTGCGCCGCAGATACCACGAGCGATCGATGATGACGGCGAGCGCGATCGTGAGAATCACGACCATGAGGTAGAGCACGCCGTCCGAATAATTCGCGAGATGGATCAAATACTGAAGAGTCATCGCCAGTCCTCCGTAAAGGCGCCACGATGACGTCTCAGTATGACCTGCGTTTGGCGTAGGGATGACAATTATATGACAATGACCGGCGGGGGCGGACCGCGCGCGGCGCGCCGGCGATTGACAGCCGGGGCCGACTTGCGTATGAGAAGGGGATTTTAGCCGAGGGTGCGCCATATGTCTTATCTGATCGCGGTCCATGGACTGCTCGCCATGCTATGGGTGGGGGGCATGTTCTTCGCGTACGTGATCCTGCGGCCCGCCGCCCAACCGCTCGAGACGCCCCACAGGCTGGCCCTGTGGGCGCGGACGTTCGGCCGCTTCTTCCCATGGGTATGGGCGGCGGTCGCCGTGTTGCCCGCGAGCGGCTACTACCTGGCCATCACGCGCTTCGGGGGCATGGCCGCGCTACCGCCGTTCGTGAACCTCATGCAGGTGCTCGGGATCCTCATGATCCTGCTGTACCTGCACGTCTATTTCGCCCCCTACCGGCGCCTGCGCCAGGGTGTCGAGAGCGGCGATTTCGTAAAGGCCGGGCACGCGCTCGCGCAGATCCGTCGATTGGTGGCGATCAACACGGCGCTTGGCGTGGTCACGATCTTCGTCGCCATCGCCGGCGCCCGCTGAGCGCGCCCCGGCTCTCGTCCCGTCAAGCCCCTTCCCGAGACCTCTCCCATGCCGCGTCCGTCGTCCGCGACCCCCCGGGTCGGCTTTGTAAGCCTCGGCTGCCCCAAGGCCCTGGTCGACTCGGAGCAGATACTGACGCGGCTGAGGAGCGAGGGCTACGACACCGCGAGCTCCTATGACGATGCCGATCTCGTCATCATCAACACCTGCGGGTTCATCGACACCGCGGTCTCGGAGTCCCTCGACGCGATCGGCGAGGCCATGAGCGACAACGGGCGCGTGATCGTCACGGGGTGCCTGGGGGCGAAGGCCGACCTCATCCGCGAACGCTACCCCGAGGTCCTGGCGGTCACCGGGCCCCATGACGAACCGGCGGTCATGGCCGCCGTGCACGCGCATCTCCCGAGACCCCACGACCCGTTCGTCGATCTCGTGCCCCCGCAAGGCATCAAGCTGACGCCACGCCACTACGCCTACCTGAAGATATCGGAGGGCTGCAACCACCGCTGCAGGTTTTGCATCATCCCCTCGCTGCGTGGCGACCTGGTCAGCCGGCCGGTCGGCGATATCGTGGCCGAGGCCGAACGCTTGGTGGAGGCCGGCGTCAAGGAGCTGTTGATCGTCTCGCAGGACACCAGCGCCTACGGCGTCGATCAACGGCATCGCGTGGGATTTGCGGGCGGTCGCCCGGTCAAGATGTCGTTCCCGGGGCTGGTCGCGGAACTCGCGAGGCTCGGGATATGGGTACGGCTCCACTACGTCTACCCCTACAAGAGCGTGGAGGAGATCCTGCCGCTGCTCGACATCGACGGCGTGCTCCCCTACCTCGATGTCCCGTTCCAGCACGCGCACCCGCGGGTGCTGGCCGCCATGCGCCGGCCGGCGGGGCGCGCCCATCCGATCGCCTGCGTCAAGGCATGGCGCGCGGCGCGTCCTGACCTCGTCTTGCGAAGCACCGTCATCGCGGGCTTTCCTGGCGAGACCGAGGCCGAATTCGAGACCTTGCTGGCGTTCGTGGAAGAGGCCGGCATCGACCGCCTTGGGGCATTCGCCTACTCCGCGGTGGAAGGGGCGGCGGCCAATGCCCTGCCGGACCCGGTCCCGGAGGAGGTCAAGCACGAACGCCTCGAACGACTCATGACCCGCCAGGCGGCGTTAAGCGCCGAACGGCTGAAGGCGCGCATCGGCCAGACCTACCGGGTGTTGATCGACGAGCGGACCGCGGATGGCCTCATCGGGCGCAGCTATGCCGAGGCCCCCGAGATCGATGGCGTGATCCATATTGCCGCGGGTGAGGCCCGGCCGGGAGACTTCGTGGATTGCCGCATCGTCGCGACCGACACCCACGATCTCACCGCCATCATGGCTCCGACCTTGAGGGGTGACGCGTAGGCGACGGCCTAGGGTAAGGCCTGCTGCCCCAACCTCTCGCGCAGGACGGTCGCGCAACTTTCGGAAACGACTCGGAGACCACCCCATGAAAGGATTCGTCGTCGCAGCCTTGCTGGCTCTCGCGGGCGCCCCCGCGGCAACCCTGGCGCAGTCCGGAAACGCGCAGAACTCGCCCAAGGAGGCGCCCTCCGCGACCCCCGACGGCACCGGGATGCGGGGCCCAAGTCCGCTTGCGCGGACCACCAACAGCCAATCGGGCCTGAGCGGCGCCGGCGGCGCGAGCGGGGCCCGCTTCAATGCCATCGCCCACGGGCGCCGCTCCATCACCCGCGCCCAGGCCAAGCGTTACGATCCAACCCTGTATCGCCATTTCCGACGGCGTGACGTCTTGCGCGACGGGCGCGTGACGCGGACCGAATTCAAGAACTGCCGAGGGGCTCATGCTCATGGGCGCGGGCGACCCGCGCCATGAGCCCTCAACCTCAGGAGGCGGCTCCCAACGCGTCGCGGACCGCCTCGAGCTTGGAGCGTACTTCCCACCCCAATTCGGTCACGCGCGCATTGTTGACGATCGCCAACACCGACACCGGGTCCATGAATGACACCTTCGTCGTCCCTTGCTTTGGGGTCTCGCTCACGACCACGTTGCAGGGAAGCAGCAGGCCGATATCGGGTTCCGCGGAAATCGCCTTGTCGGCTAGCACGGGGTTGCATGCCCCAAGGATGTTGTAGCGCGGCATGTCGCGGCCGAGCTTGGCCTTCATCGTGGCGCTGACGTCGATCTCGGTGAGGACCCCGAAACCCTGCCCCTTGAGCGCCTCGACCACCCGCCCCCGCACCGCCTCGAAATCTCCCGCCACCTCGACATCGAACCCGTAAGCCACCTGCCCATTTTCTATCATGAACTCACCTCCTGTAGTCACATCTCTGCAAGTCGGCGCCTCAGGCGCCACGGCGCGGGCTTGGACCCTCGCATCTCATCAAGGGCGTCACCGCCGGCGACTGCCGGTGAAGGCGGTTGGCATGGCGCCCCAATCGCTCATCGAGAGCGTTGGCGAGCCGTTGCGGGGCATGGCCCAACAAAAGACCCGCATGGAAATGATAAAGACGTACCCGACATGGCACCGGTTCGTGCAGGCCACGGCCGCCGACCTGAAAATCCCCCCACGTCATGAGCGGAATTTCATTGACGAGCGAGCGCGCCACCCATAGCCTGCGCTCCACGCGAATGACCATGCGCAGCGGCTTAATTTCGACACTGAGGGGGTCGCCCAGGCGCGCCAGCGCCAACGATATGCGATTGTAGCAGGCCGCGTCGATCGTCTTGGGCAGGATTCTGATCGGGGCGTGGGTTCGGGGGTCAAAGGTCACGACATCTCCCCATCTGACCATGTGGCTCGAGTATGCCACGAAAGGGTGGCGCATGGACAGGGGCGCCCCGCCGGAATGACGCCCTACCGGGCGCACCCATAAAAAAGCCCCGCGGGCCGTCGGACCCGCGGGGCTGCGCTGCGGCGCGATCTGCTAGTTCACGCGCGGGTTCAGTTCACCCTTGGCATAGCGCTTGGTCATGTCTTCCAGGTCGATGACGCGGATCTTGGAGGCCTTTCCGGCCGAACCGAAGGCCTCGTAACGCGCCTTGCAGATATCCTTGCCGGCCTGCACCGAATCCTTGAGGAATTTCCGCGGATCGAAATTCTTCGGGTTCTTCGCGAGGCTGCGGCGGATGGCGCCGGTGATCGCAAGCCGCAGGTCGGTATCGATATTGACCTTGCGCACGCCGTGCTAGATGCCTTCCTGGATCTCCTCCACCGGCACGCCGTAGGTCTCGCCGATGTCCCCACCGAAGTCGTGGATGATCTTCAGCCAATCCTGCGGCACCGACGACGAACCATGCATGACGAGATGCGTGTCGGGGATGCGCTTATGAATCTCCTTGATGCGCTCGATGGCGAGAATGTCGCCCGTCGGCGGCCGCGAGAACTTGTACGCCCCGTGACTCGTGCCGATAGCGATGGCAAGCGCGTCCACCTTGGTCTTCTTCACGAAATCCGCC
>DAHWGZ010000077.1 GCA_027335965.1 Acidiferrobacter sp. | reverse complement strand
GGGGCCGCGGGATAGCCGGGCGCGGCCAGCACCACGCAGAGCGCCGGTTGCGGGTCGATCGTGAGGGTCGCACCCGCCAGCTCGCCGCGCACCGCGGCGTGCGCCAGGGCCACGAGGTCGGAGCGCAGGCGCATCATGATGGGCTGGGTCTCGGGATCGCCGAAGCGGCAATTGTATTCGAGTACCTTGGGGCCGTCTGCGGTCAGCATGAGACCGGCATAGAGGAACCCGCGGTAGTGGTGGCCGTCGGCCTTCAGCCCACGCAGGGTCGGCTCTATGATCTCGCGGCGGATCACGATCTCGAGCGCGGTATCGACCGCCGAGGCCGGGGAGAATGCGCCCATGCCGCCGGTGTTGGGTCCGCGATCCCCGTCGTCGCGCCGCTTGTGGTCCTCGGAGGTCGGGAATGCCACATAGTCCTGACCATCGGCGAGCACGATGAAGCTCGCCTCCACGCCCACCAGGCGCTCCTCGATGACGATGCGCCGGCCGGCCTCCCCGAACTCGCCATTCAACATGGAGGTCGCCGCCGCGAGCGCGGCCGCCTCATCCTCCGCCACCACCACGCCCTTCCCCGATGCCAGGCCGTCGGCCTTCACGACGTGCGCGCCGGGATGGTCTTTCAGGTAGCGGGCGGCGGCGGCCCCATCGGTGAAGGTCTCGTGACGCGCGGTCGGTATGCCGTGGCGCGCGAGAAAGGCCTTGGCGAAGCTCTTCGAGCCCTCGAGACGCGCGGCGGCCGCCGTCGGCCCGAGGCAGGCAAGCCCCTCCTCGGTGAAGCGATCGACGATCCCCGCGACCAGCGGGGCCTCCGGGCCCACGATGGTGAGGTCCACCCGTTCCTCTCGCGCGAGCAAGATGAGCCCCGCTATGTCGGTGGCCTCCACGGGGCAATTACGGACCTTCGCCTCGCGCGCCGTGCCGGCGTTGCCGGGCGCCACCAGCACCTCCGAGGCGAGCGGCGATTGCGCGGCCTTCCACGCCAGGGCATGTTCGCGCCCACCGGATCCCACGATCAGGACCTTCATCAGGCGTGCCGGAAGTGGCGCCGGCCGGTGAAGACCATGGCGATGTCGTTTTCACAGGCCGAGGCGATGACCTCGGCGTCGCGCACCGAGCCACCCGGCTGGATGACGGCGGTCACGCCCGCGGCGGCGGCGCTGTCCAGGCCGTCGCGGAACGGGAAGAACGCGTCCGAGGCGAGCACCGAGCCCTTGACCTCGAGCCCGGCCTCCTCGGCCTTCCACACCGCCACGCGCGCGCTGTCGACGCGGCTCATCTGGCCCGCGCCTATGCCGATCGTGCGTCCGTCGCGCGCGAACACGATGGCGTTGGACTTGACGAACTGGGCGATACGCCAGGCGAACACGAGATCCCGCGTCTCGGCCGGGGTCGGCCGCCTACGGCTGACGGGCTCGAGCCGGACCTCGGCCTCGGGGACATCGCGGTCCTGGACCAGCAGCCCGCCGCTCACGCGCCGGTAATCGGGGCCCGCATGCATGGGTTCGCTCATGTTGACGACCAAGACGCGAATGCCGGGCTTGCCCGCGAGTATCCGCGCCGCCGGCGCGCTCACCTCCGGGGCGATGATGACCTCCACGAACTGGCGCCCCACGATGAGCGACGCGGTCGTTTCGTCCAGCGGGCGGTTCACCGCGATGATGCCGCCGAAGGCCGATGTCGGGTCGGTGGCGTAGGCGCGGTCGTAGGCGGCGGCCACGGTCGCCCCCAAGGCCGCGCCGCAGGGGTTGGCGTGCTTCACGATCACGCACGCCGGCTCCGCGAAGGCGCGCACGCATTCCAGCGCCGCATCGGCATCGGCGACGTTGTTGAACGACATCTCCTTGCCCTGGATCTTGGTGGCCTGGGCGATGGACGCCGGGCTCGCGCCGGGGGCCTCGTAGAAGGCCGCGCGCTGGTGGGGGTTCTCCCCGTACCGCATGGCGTAGCGTTTCACGAAGGTGAGGTTCAGGACCTCGGGCAGCGACTCGGCCGCCTCCGCCTCCCCCGCCAGATGGCGGGCGATCAGGCCGTCGTAGCGCGCGGTGTGCGCGAACACCTTGGCCGCCAGGCCCCGGCGGAGTTCCGGCGTGAGGCCGGCGGGGTTTTTCAGGGCCTCGATCACGACCCCGTAGTCGGCGCTGTCGACCACGGGCAGCACGTGCTCGTGATTCTTGGCCGCCGAGCGCAGCATCGCCGGTCCGCCGATGTCGATCTGCTCGATGACCTGGGCCGAGCTCGCGCCCGGGTCGCGGCTGGTGCGTTCGAAGGGATAGAGATTGACCACCAGAAGGTCGATGGCGCCGATCCCGGCGTCGCGCATCGCCGCGCGGTCGTCCGGGCGGTCGGGCCGCCCGAGCAGGCCGCCATGGATGCGCGGGTGCAAGGTCTTCAGGCGTCCGTCGAGCATCTCCGGAAAGCCGGTGTAGGACGCGACCTCCACGACCGGGATGTCCGACTGGCTCAGCAGCCGGGCGGTGCCGCCGGTCGAGAGGATCTCCACGCCCGCCTCATGGAGCGCGCGGGCAAGATCGATGATGCCGGTCTTATCCGACACGCTGATGAGCGCTCTTTTCATGACAATTCGTTGCCTTGTGTGGGGGGAAGGGGGTCCGGACGCTCGGCGAGCCCGTAGCTCAAAAGCTTCTTCCGAAGGGTGTTGCGGTTGATCCCGAGGATCTTGGCGGCCTGACACTGGTTATGGCCGACATGACGCATGACCGTCTCGATGAGCGGGGCCTCGACCTCGCCTATGACCGTCTCATACAGGGATGTCCCCGGGCATTGGCCGTTCAGGTCCTTGAAGTAGCGCTCCACGGCCAGGCGCACGCACCCGGCCAGCGGTCCTTGTCCAGCCTTCGCCGGTCTGTCCTCGCTCATGCCGCGAGTCCCGTCGGCGTGCGCCCGAAAAAGTCCTCGAGGAGGCGTTTTTGGTCTTCGATCGAGCCCGCCTGGTTCACGGCGTGGCGAAAGCCGGCCCCGCCCACCAGGCCCTTGCTGTACCAGCCGATATGCTTGCGCGCCACGCGCACCCCGGTATGTTCCCCATAGAACGCATAGAGCGTCTCCAGATGGCCCATCAAAACCGCGTACAGCTCGGCGCGGCTTGGCGGCGCCAGCTTCTCGCCGGTCTTCAGGTAGTGGTCGATCTCGCGGAAGATCCACGGCCTTCCCTGGGCGGCGCGCCCGATCATGAGGCCATCGGCGCCGGTGGCGTCGAGCACCGCGCGCGCCTTTTCGGGGCTGTCGATGTCGCCGTTGGCGATCACGGGGATGCGTACCGCGGATTTGATGGCGGCGATCGTCTCATACTCGGCCTCACCCTCGAAGAAGCACGAACGCGTGCGTCCGTGGACGGCCAGCAGCGCCACCCCGCAGGACTCGGCCAGGCGCGCGATCTCGACGCCGTTGCGATGGTCCCGATCCCAGCCGGTGCGGATCTTCAAGGTGACCGGCACATCGACCGCCGACACCACGGCGGTGAGCAGGCGCGCCACCAGCGCGGGCTCGCGCAGGAGCGCGGAGCCGGCCATGACGTTGCAGACCTTCTTGGCCGGACAGCCCATGTTGATGTCGATGATCTGCGCCCCGTTGTCGACGTTGTGGCGCGCGGCGCAAGCCAGCAGGGCGGGATCGGCGCCGGCGATCTGGACTGATTTGGGTTCGGGCTCGCCCTCGTGATTGGCCCGCCGCTGGGTCTTTTCGGAACCGTACAGCAGCGATTGCGAGGTGACCATCTCCGAGACCGCCATGCCGGCGCCCAGGGTTCGGCACAGGATGCGGAAAGGGCGATCCGTGACCCCCGCCATGGGCGCTACGAACAAGGTGTTTTTGAGCGTGTAGGGTCCGATGCGCATGTGTCGTGTCCGGGAAGGCGGACATCATACCCACAAAACGCCCGCGCGGGGAGACCTATCGTTGGGGGGCCGCCAGGAGCGCGAGTCGCCAGCTCCTGACCCGCGCCGGGACGCGCAAGCCGAGGCGCACGGCGGCGACCGCGCCGGGCGCGAGCGTGGCCCGCGGGCGGCGCAGAAAGACCCGCGCCGGGAAGCGCGCGCGCGCGACGATACGGCCGCGCGACGAGCGCAATGTCACCCCCAGATACGGCAGGGACTGCCGGAAGACCGCGGCGTTCTGGAGCTGCGCGCGGATGCGCAGCACGCCGTCCGTCCCCTGCGTCACGCGCGGGGCCAGGAGGTGAAAGCGATTCAGCGCCGCCGGGTGGGGCAGGCCCCAGGGCCTGGGCACGGCCCGGCGCAGCGCCTGGATCATGGGCCTTGTCAGGGCCAGCCGCGCGAGCGGCGCGCGCGCCGCGTACAGGCCTTGGGCGATCAGCAGCAGGGCCAGCAGCAGGGCGGCGACGGTAAACGGCCACCGGCGCGGCGGCGAGGGCTCCGCCTCGCTGATGGCGCCCCCGTCCAGGCGATAGACGTCGGCCTGGAACACCGCCGCGCATCGTCCGCATCGGACCGCCCCGCCACACGCCGCCAGGGCCTCGCCGTCGACCTTGAAAAGGGTGCGGCACGAGGGGCATTGGGTGAGGATCATGGGCGCCGGCCGTGCAACAGGACCCACCCCTCGTCCTCGCGCGCGGCGAGCGTGAATCCCGCAAAGGCCTGGATCACCGCCGGGACTTGATCGGGGAGGATGCCGGACAGCGCGAGCTCTCCCCGGGCCGCGGTGGCGCGCATGAGCGCCGGGGCCTGGGTGATCAGGGGGCCCGCCAGGATGTTGGCCACCACCAGATCATAGGGGCCCTCGTCGCGCGCAAGCCCCGCGGCGACGCGCAGCCGCGGGGCCGCGCCATTGCGCCGCGCGTTGTCCAGGGTCGCGCTCAGCGCCAGCGGGTCGATGTCGACGCAAAGCGCCGCCCGGGCCCCCATGAGCAAGGCGGCGATCGCCAGTATCCCCGATCCGCACCCGAAATCGAGGATCGCGCGGCCCCCTGGCCCCTCCTCCCCCCGGAGGGTCTCGTGGAGCCATGCCAGGCACAGGCGCGTCGTCGGATGGGTGCCGGTCCCGAACGCCAGCCCCGGGTCCAGGTGCACGGCGAGCCTTCCGGGCGGGGCCTGTTGGTCATTGGGGTAAATCCACAGCCCTTCGGTTATGGCAAAGGGCTGCCAGTCGCGCGAGGTCAGCGCCTCCCAGCCCTCGTCTGCCACCCACTCCCGGCTGAGCGCCTCGACCTCCCCGGCGACGATCTCCTGCGCGAAGCGCGCCTGGGTCTCGCTCGCGAAGAAGGCCGCAATGCGGGTGCGCGGCCAGTAGCGCGGCTCGCAAGCCAGGCCTTCGTCGTAAAAGGCCGGTCCCCCGGGGACCTCCTCGAAGGCCAGCGCGCGGGCGCCGGCGGCGTCGAGGATCTGCCCCAGGGCCTCCACGCGTGGACCACGGGCTATGCACGAAAGCCTCACGCTCACGGCCGTACCCTCACGTCTTCAGGCGTTCTTCCAGGTAGTGGATGTCGACCGGGCCGGCCTGGAACAGCGCGTCGTTCAAAAGCAGGTGATGGAGCGGTATGTTGGTCTTTATGCCATCGACCACCATCTCGCTCAAGGCGATCCGCAGCCGCGCCATCGCCACCTCGCGCGAGTCCCCGTAGGCGATGAGCTTGCCGATCATGGAGTCGTAGTACGGTGGCACGACATAGTTGTTGTAGACATGCGAATCCACGCGGATGCCCGGCCCGCCGGGCTGATGGTATTGGGTGATGCGCCCCGGGGACGGCATGAAGGTGGTCGCATCCTCGGCGTTGATGCGGCATTCCATGGCGTGTCCGCGCATCACGATGTCTTCCTGACGGTAGCGCAGGGGCTCGCCGGAGGCAATCAGCAGCTGCTGCTGGACGATGTCGACGCCGGTCACGAGCTCGGTGACCGGGTGCTCGACCTGGACGCGCGTATTCATCTCGATGAAATAAAACTGGCCGTTCTCGTAGAGGAACTCGAAGGTGCCGGCGCCGCGATAGCCGATGCGCCGGCAGGCCTCGACGCAGATCCTGCCGATGCGCTCGCGCACCTCGCGGGAGATGCCGGGGGCCGGGCACTCCTCGATCACCTTCTGATTGCGGCGCTGCAGCGAGCAGTCGCGCTCGCCGAGATGCACGGCATGCCCGTGTTCGTCGGCCAGCACCTGGAACTCCACGTGGCGGGGCTTCTCCAGATACTTTTCCATGTAGACGACGTCGTTGTTGAACGCCGCCTTGGCCTCGGCGCGGGTCAGCGCGAGCGAGCTCAAGAGCGCGCCCTCGGAGTGCACCACGCGCATCCCCTTCCCGCCGCCCCCGCCGGTGGCCTTGATCAGGATCGGGTAGCCGATCGACTGCGCCACCGCCAGCGTGCGCGCCTCATCGTTGTCGAGCGGGCCGTCGGAGCCGGGCACGCAGGGCACCCCGGCCTCTTTCATGGCGCGGATCGCCGAGATCTTGTCGCCCATGAGCCGTATCGTCTCCGGGCGCGGCCCTATGAAAATGAACCCGCTTTGCTCGACGCGTTCGGCGAAGTCGGCATTCTCCGACAGAAAGCCGTAGCCGGGATGGATGGCCACCGCATCGGTGACCTCGGCTGCGCTTATGACCGCCGGTATGTTGAGATAGCTCTTGGCCGCGGCCGCCGGACCGATGCACACCGATTCGTCGGCGAGACGCACGTATTTGGCGTCGCGGTCGGCCTCGGAATGCAGCGCCACGGTCTTGATGCCGAGCGTCCGGCAGGCCCTTTGGATGCGCAGGGCGATTTCCCCGCGATTGGCGATCACCACCTTGTCGATCATGACCGTTATTCGATTACGAACAGCGTTTCGCCGTACTCGACGGGCTGGCCATTTTCCTTGAGGATCGCCTTGATGACCCCGGCGCGGTCTGCCTCGATCTCATTCAACATCTTCATGGCCTCGATGATGCATAGCGGATCCCCGACGTTCACGGTGGTGCCGACCTCCACGAAGGACTGGGCATCCGGCGATGGCGCGCGATAAAACGTGCCGACCATGGGCGAGGACACCGGGTGCCCGCTCGGCATGGTCTTGACGGCCGCCGGCTCGACACCCGCCGCCGGGGCGGGCATGGGGGCGGCGACCGCCGGCATCGGCACGGGGGCGGCCGGCGGGGGGGCCGCCGAGGACCCCCGGCTGATGCGAATCGACTCCTCCCCCTCCTTGATCTCGATCTCCCCCAGATGCGAGGCCTCGAGCATTTCGATGAGTTTTTTGACTTTGCGGATATCCACGGATGTTTACCTAGGTTGCAAGTAGGAAATGGCCGCCATCAGGGCCAGCTCGTAACCCAAGGCGCCAAGCCCGCTGATCGTGCCGGCGGCGATATCCGAGAAGTAGGAGTGCTGGCGGAACGGCTCGCGGGCATGGATGTTGGAGAGATGGACCTCGATGAACGGCAACGCGACCGCCCCCAGGGCGTCGC
>DAHWGZ010000076.1 GCA_027335965.1 Acidiferrobacter sp. | reverse complement strand
GTGCTGAACGTGGCCCTGCATCAGTTAAAGGAGGCAAGCGCCCGCATCACGGCGCTGACGAGCGCATGGGCCACATCGAAGACTTCGGTCGCCACCGCCCAAGAGAAAAAGAAGGCCTTCGACCAAGGCGGGAGCCATTGGCAGGCCCTTGCCGGCGAGCATGCCGACCGGACCATCGAATGGGTTCGCGATTGGCTGGATGCCGGGAGACGGGCAGCCGAGCAGGAGGCTTTCAAGGTGCGGTCCGAGATGGAGCGTCTTCAGGAGCAAGGCAATCGGCTGAAAAGCGGCATGGCGTCGGCCCTCTCGGAAAAACTGGCCGAAAGGACGGGCGCGCAGACCTTGGAGGATGCGCTCGATGCGGTTTCCGAAAAAGAGGCACTGGCAATCGAGGCGTCCCTTTGCGGGCTGACCGATGGCGTCGTTGGGATGGGACCAGATGAGCTGGCGGGGCTTGAGGGCTCGGATGATCTACCTGACACGTTCTGGTTGGGCGCCAACGCGCCGAAACCCGCCGCGCCGCGCGAGGTGGGGGATTGGCTCGTCGAATTCGTCGCCGGGGGCTGCGTGGCCACCAAGAAGGGGCGAACGCCCGTGTTCGGGCGCGCCGCGCGCGCCGCGCGCCGAAACGCGATCCTGCTGGAAATCGTTGAGCTTGAAAAAAGGCGCGGGGAATGGGGCCTGAAGGCCGACAAGTTTGATGAGCGCAAGACTTCGTTGGCAACGCATGCGGAGAAGATCAACTATTACCTCGCCGAGCGCGATCATGCGACTGAGATCGACCAAGCCGTAATCGATGCGAAGGAGGCGTTGAGGGCCCTTGAAGGCGAGATGGCCGATGCGGAGGGCGCCCACCGTAGGATCGAGAGCGAGATTCAAGAGATCGCCATACCGTACGAAAAACAGCTGGAGACGCTGCGAGCCAATCGCGCCACAAAGCAGCAGAAACTGGAAAAGCTGAGCGGGGACATGGAGAGGTTGGGTGAGAAAATCACCGCCAATGACAATGCGCTTGCCGTCATCGAGCAAGAGGAAGCGTCCGCCAAGATCATTCTCGGCGGCTATTCCGAGCCCATGTTTGCGGTCGCCGAAGGCCTCGAGCGCTGCGATGAGACAAAGCTCCTCGTCGAGCAAACCAAGCGGATCGCGTCTCTTGGCGCGGCGCTCCCGGATGAGTTACCAGGCCGCTTGCTCATCCTTGAGAACATGGATCCGAGAGATCGGCTGTCCACCTTGAGCATTTGGCCCATCCTCATGGAGATCGTTCGGGAGCGTGTCAGCATCGATCGCGCCGAAGTGGACGGCGATGACATGATCGAGGCGATGAAGCGGCGCCGCGCGGAACTCGGCGGCAAGCTCGTGGGTCATGAGAACGATGTCAGGATAAGGGCGCGCAACCTTCATCAAACGGTCGGCGCCCAGGCCGCCTTGCAGAAACGGAAAATCGACAAGCTGAGCCGGCTGGGCGAGAGCATCAAGTTCGGCAACGTGACCGGAATCAGGATCGTTTTGTCTCCAAGAGACGCCATGCTTTCCATCCTTGAGGGATTCGCGGAACAGCTCTTTTCCGAGAAAAAGCCGGTGGACGCGGCTTTGAAGGAGTGGTTCGACGCCGCGGCCGGCAAGGACGAGGGGATTGCCCTGAACGGCGAGGAATTGCTGGATTACCGCAATTATGTGGATCTTTCCATCGAGGCTTGCCGAAAAGGGTCCGGATGGGCGCCTGCGGTATCCTTATCCGGCGGGGAATCGATCGGGAGCGGGCTGGCGCTGGCGTTGATGCTGACTCGGTCTATCGCCGCGCGAGGGGAAATCAAGGTGGACCAGATATACCCCTTGTTTGCCGTCGATGAGGCCCATCGTCTCGATGCGGCCGGCCATGCCGTGCTCGTCGATTTCGCCAAACGCGAAGGCTTCCAGGTGATCGTCGCGGCTCCCGAGCTGACGCCCAGTTACAGCTGCATTCTTTATGCCCTCAGTCGCGTTTACGATCCCCACGAGCGCCTGATCATTCGCGGCATCAAGGTGGCGGCATGAGCGACGCGCTGGAAATAGCGTCGCTTGGTAGGTTGCTGAAGTCCGGCCTGATAAGGCTGGTCGGCCGTAACCGGCACTTGCTCCACCGTTTCGAAACGGCGAGGTGGATCGAGCCGACGGGGCGCAAGAATGAGTGGCGCGCGCGCAGTGGCGCCACGTCGAGCCTGGAAGCGCGCCTCGATGAGATTGCGCCCACGTGGCGCGAGGACTTCCGGTTCCTGCGCTCGATCGAGCGTGACCCCTATGATCCCAGCGCGATTGAGGCCCTCCCGGCCTTCAAAAGACAAAAACCCGTGAAGGGCATGCTCAATCGCCGCAACTGGAACGCGGCGGCCGGCGTGGGCCCCAAGCACGAGCCGCAACTCGCGCCGACGGCAACCCTCACCAGGGATTGGGTCTTGCGTTTCCGGCCCAATCGGGGTTTACGGGGCACGTTTGCCGACGAGGATGTCGACTTTCAGGAAATGGCGGCGCTTCTGACGGAATGCGCCGTGCCAGAACGGATGTGGTTGCGCTTCAAGGGCTTCAGCGGCGAATGGCCCAAGCAGATGGTGACGTGCGAAAACTTGGGGGCGTACGTCGATCTTCCCGTGCCGGACGGGGTGATGGCGATCTACTCTCCGGGGGCGGATATTGAGGCGGCGGCCGCGCTCATCAAGCGTCTTCCGGGGGTACGGTGGCTTCATTTCGGGGACCTGGACCCGGATGGCTTGGAGATCGGCGAGAGCCTGGCCAGGGAAACCGGCAGGAAGTTGAATCTGTATGTGCCCTCGTTTGCGGCTGAATATCTACCGGGGCGGCCCGTAAAGAGGTCATGGGGCAAGAGCGTTGATTCCCCCCTCTTGAGTGAATTGCAAAAGACCCAGAGGCGGATATTCCAGGAGGTTTTCATGCTGGATCCGCGGCTGGGCCAGGAAATCGAGGCCATGGCGCGAGAGGTGTGATGCCCGGCAACATCCTCAACCGGGCCGCCTACATCGTCACCCGGATCGATCAGCCCCGATGACCGTGTCTCCGTCCCCGTTCAGGATGGGCCGCGCGCCTGTCACCAATGCGGGAGCGCTCATCGCGTCGGCTTTGGGCGCCGCCGTGAGCGTCTGATCCGCGACTTTCCCGCGCGCGGCAAGGGGGTTGGCGCCTGCGTGGATGCCAGGTGCACCCGCCGTCGCCGTTCGAGCGCGGCGGACATCGCTCGGGTCCGGGGCGCGCTCGAGACGATCGAGGCGCGGTATGACCCCGTGCGTGCGGGCTTTAGAGGCGGGCGGCCAGAAAGGCGCAGGCCAGCGCCGCGGGCGGCAGTATCCAAAGGGCGGTGTGGACGCCGAACGCCGATGTGGCGACCCCAAAGCCAAGCAGGAGCACCGCGCCAAGACTGTTCCCAAGGCCCAGCGCGATGCCTGAGCCCAGGCTGCGATTTTCCGGAAAGATGTCCTGGCCGACGAGGACCGAGACCGGGAGCGCGCTAAATACGGCTATCCCCAAGAGGCCCAGGATCAGCCATACGGCCCACCCGGAGCTCATGAGATAGGCGGCCACGAGCGCGGCGCTCGACACGCTCGATCCGACGAGCACGATGCGGCGGCCCAAGCGGTCGGCGATCAGCCCGCCGCTCACATTGCCTATGACCCCCACGACCAGCAAGACGGTGATCAGCGAGGCGCCGGTCACGAGTGAACCGCCGCCATGCACCCAGGCGATGGGCAGAAAGGTGACCAGCGCGTAGAGGCCGAAGGAGCGCAGTGAGGCGTAGGCGATCAGGATGGCGGCCGGCCTCGCGTGACGCCGCCACTGTACCGGCGCGGCATGAGCGGCGCGCGGCGCGAGCCGTGGGAGCAGGGGCGCTATGAGGGGTATGCTCACGAGTGCCGGCAGCGCCACGATCCACAGACCGGAGGTGGTGAAGTGCGCGACCGCGAGGCTCGCGACCAGCGGGTAAAGCCCACGGCCGAGCTCGCCGCCCACGAGAAACGCGGACATGATGGCGCCATGACGGGTCTTTGCGAGACTGCGCGCCAGGGCGAGCGACTGGGGATGAAAAAGCGCGTTGGACATCCCGATCAAGGCCAGCGCCGCGAGCAGGGTCGGCAGGCGGTGGCTTTGGCCGACGAGCACCAGGCCGAGGGTCGTGCCGCTCACGCCCAGGATGGCGAGGCTCTTGCCGCCGAGGCGGTCCGAGAGCCAACCGGCGAACGGTTGGAAGCCCTGGCCTATCAAGAGCGCGGCCATGATGCCGGAGGCCGATGCCGCCCCCGCATGCAGGCCCACAAGGATGGCCGGAAGGATGCCGGGCAGGAAATTCGCGGCGCCGTCATTCAGGAAATGCAGCCAGGCCAGGCCCAGCAAGGGCGCGACCGGCGATGGCTCCGCGGGGGCGTCGGCGGACGAGGGACGAGCGGATACGATCGACATCCATGGACCTCTGCGAGGGTGGGAAGCC
Organism: Acidiferrobacter sp.; assembly: GCA_027335965.1. Next base: position 3,056 of record DAHWGZ010000076.1, on the reverse strand, counting down.
AAGAGAGTCAGGATCCTTGCCCGCGCTTGCGGGGCCGATGCCCCAACGTTCGGCGGCCGCCGCCGGTTGCAGGCAGGTACCCCCTGCGTGCGCGCGAGCGCACGGAACCCGCCACCTCAGGCGGCGCCATGATGACATAGCGCCGGCGAATTCCCAAGAGAGGCGCCGCGCGATCGGGACATGGGTGGCGGATCGCGACTTGCGAGCGTTCGTGCGGCGGCCGGTGGCGGCGTTCGCCGGGCCCGGTCCGGCGCCTATCTCGATAGGGGGATGTCGCAATGGCGCGCTCGCTCGCAGGACGTCCATGGCCAGCGCGGCCTTTCGCGGGACGCGGGCGATGGCTTGAGACGCGACGGCGGATAGTGATGCGGCCGTGGCCGCTGTAGAGTAGGCGGACGAGGCCTGTGGGCGACGTCGTCATGGGGCGCGAAACGGCATGAACTTTGCTGCCATTCAGGGTAGGGCGCGGCGGCGGTGGGCGATGCGAAGCGCTCGGGGCGCGGAACAAATCATGCCCCGGCCGCATCCAACGGGCAGGCAAGACCGTCATGCGGGCGGCGTGGGAGCGGTGATGGAAGGCGATGCGTGCGGGTGTGACCGCTTGTCGAAAATCGCGCACGCGGGGCGTTACTTCGCGCAATCCGCGTCTAAGCTTGTAGGGCGCGCTTAGGTGATGCACAAGGAATGCAAGACGCGGTGTTCGCGGGCGCTAGGCATGATGATCGGACATGAGTCGGGCGTATTGAGGATGAGACAAGGAGACATAGGCCCTAAAGTGAACGGGTGAAGATCGCGGCGGCACGACGCGCCGCGCAAGGGCAGGCGGCGCGCAGCCGTGGTGCAGGACGCAAGATTCGTACGAGAGACGGCGAGGGGTGGATTATGGCGCTATTTGACCGGTATCAAGAACGATTCAGGCAACAGCGGGAAGTGACCATGACGCTTGATGAGTATCTCAAGCTGTGCGCCAAGGACCCGCTGGCCTACGCCCCCGCCGCTGAACGCATGCTGGCGGCGATCGGCGAACCGCGGGTCGTCGACACCCAGTCCGACCTGCGTTTGGCGCGCATCTTCATGAACCGGAAGATTCTGACTTATCCAGCATTCGAAGATTTTTATGGGATCGAGGATGTCGTGGAGAACCTCGTGGCGTATTTTCGCCACGCCGCTCAGGGTCTCGAGGAACGCAAGCAGATTCTTTATCTCCTGGGTCCGGTGGGCGCGGCGAAATCCTCTCTTGCCGAGCGCCTGAAGACGCTGATGGAGCAATACCCCATCTATTGCCTGGCATCCAACGGCCGCGTTTCGCCCCTCTACGAATCGCCGCTCGGGCTGTTCGACCCCGAGGAGGACGGCGCGATCCTGGAGGAGCGCTATGGCATTCCGCGTCGCGCCGTTCAGGGCGTCATGTCGCCATGGGCGGCAAAGCGCCTGCGCGAGTTCGACGGCGACATTCGCCGGTTTTCGGTCGTGCGCCTCATGCCGTCGCAGTTGCACCAGATCGGCATCACCAAGGTCGAGCCGGGCGATGAAAACAATCAGGATATCGCAAGCCTCGTGGGCAAGGTCGATATCCGCAAGCTCGAGGATTTCTCCCAGGATGATCCGGACGCGTACTCCTACGCTGGCGGCCTGAACGTCACCACGCAGGGGGTGCTCGAGTTCGTGGAGATGTTCAAGGCCCCCATCAAGATGCTCCATCCGCTTTTGACCGCGACCCAGGAGGGCACGTACAACGGCACCGAGGGCTTCGGCGCCATGCCCTACCAGGGGATCATACTTGCCCACAGTAACGAGTCGGAGTGGGCGGCGTTTCGCAACAACAAGCGCAACGAGGCCTTTCTCGATCGGGTGTTCATCGTCAAGGTCCCCTATTGCCTGCGCGTGACCGAAGAGACGCGCATCTACCGCAAGCTGCTTGAAAACAGCGCGTTGAGCGAGGCTCCGTGCGCCACCGACACCCTCGAGATGCTGGCGCGGTTTTCGGTGTTGAGCCGCCTGAAGGACCCGGGCAACAGCAGCCTGTGGTCGAAGATGGAGATCTACGACGGCAAGACCCTGAAGGATCGCGACCAGCAGGCCAAAAGCCTTCAGGAGTACCGCGACGTGGCGGGGGTGGACGAGGGCATGGACGGCGTGTCCACGCGCTTTGCCTACAAGATCCTGTCACGGACCTTCAACTATGACAGCGAGGAGGTGGCGGCCAATCCCGTGCATCTCCTGCATGTCCTGGAGACGCAGGTCCGCGCCGAGCAGTTCCCCCCGGACACGGAGGCCCGTTACCTCGGCTTCTTGAAGGATGATCTCGCCTCGCGTTACGCCGAGTTCCTGGGGCTCGAGATCCAGAAGGCCTATCTCGAGAGCTACGGCGACTACGGACAGAACCTGTTCGATCGTTACATCCAGTATGCGGATTTCTGGCTGCAGGACACCGAATTCCGGGATCCCGACACCGGTCAGATCATGAACCGGACGCTCCTGAACGAGGACCTGGAGAAGATCGAGAAGCCCGCGGGGATCGCCAACCCGAAGGATTTTCGCAACGAGGTGGTGAATTTCGTGCTGCGCGCCAAGGCCAACAACGGCGGCAAGAGCCCGGCATGGACGAGCTACGAGAAGCTGAGGGCGGTGATCGAGAAGAAGATGTTTGCGAACACCGAGGATCTGCTGCCGGTGATCTCGTTTGGCAAGAAGCGGAGCTCGGAAGACGAGCGCAAGCATCATGACTTCGTGGTGCGCATGCAGGAAAAGGGCTATACCGAAAAGCAGGTGCGCCTGCTCGTCGATTGGTACATGCGCTATCGGAAGCATCATTGATGAAAAACGGCGGGCCTATCGCTAGGCACGCTGTTTCGTGGGAGGGGTTTCCATGAGCGTGATCATAGATCGCCGCAATTTGGGGACACGTTCCAGCGCCAACCAGGACCGCCTGCAGCGACGTGTGCGCGGGCGCGTGAAGGCGGCGGTGGAGAAGCTCGCGCGCCGCCGGTCTCTCGGCGACATGCTCGACACTGAACAGCCGATCGCCATCCCGACGAAGGACCTGCATGAGCCAA
>DAHWGZ010000075.1 GCA_027335965.1 Acidiferrobacter sp. | reverse complement strand
GCAGCTCCTTGGCAAGCCATGCCTGGACGGCGGTATCGGCGGCGGTCACGAGGCTGCCGTCTTCCTTGAGCCGCGGGGTGCTCACGCCAAACAGCGGCATGATTTCCCGCTGCGCGACCTCTTGAAGGAGACCCTCCAGGACCTCAAGCGCGGAATGGGTGCGAGGATCGAGGTCCTGGTCGACAGTCAAAGGTTCACGCCTCTTTCCATTTGATGGAGCAACCCATGCTCGGGATCTGCTCGCGCGGCCCGTGGCCGGTACGCGCCACCTGGACCATGGCCTCGAAAAGGTCCCGACGCGCGTCGGCGACCGCTTCCTTGCGGCTCGCATCGAGCCGGCCCCGGTATTGGAGCGTGAGATCGGCCCCATACCCAAAAAAATCGGGCGTGCACACCGCCCCGAAGCGGCGCGCCACCTCCTGCGTCTCGTCGTACAGATAGGGAAACGGGAAGCGGTATTCCTGCGCGACGCGCTGCATGTTGGCAAACGAGTCCTCCGGGTAATCCGTCGGATCGTTGGACATGATGGCGCAGCTTCCGATGCCCTCCGCGCGCAAGGCCGCGGCGTCACGGATGAGGCGATCCCGGATCGCCTTCACGTAGGGACAATGATTGCAGATGAACATCACGAGCAATCCGCGTTCACCGCATACATCGGCGAGACCAAGGATACGGCCGTCGGTGGCCGGGAGCGCGAAATCGGGGGCGGGCCGCCCGAAATCGCACACAGGGGTTTCTGTACTGACCATAGCGCCTCGTCAAACTGGCATGCCGTGGGGGCTGCATTATGGCACACCTTGATCGATCGCTGTCTATACCTGAGGTAAGGCATAAGTCGCAGGGCGGCCGGATGCGAGGGGCGGGGCCTTGCGCGAGGCCATTGGGCGCGCCTCCCGGCCACCCGCCCGGATCGCCCGGCCGCGCCGCGACTTCCGGCGGCCGACCCCGGACGGGAACCGTCCGAGGGCGGTTTCGCCGCGATAGGGCATGAGACTCAGACGGGGCGCGGGCCGCCCATTGGCCTATGGGATCGATGGGGGTCCATGCGATGGCCGCGCCGTCGGGGCCCGAACGGCGCTCACGGGGCCTTGGCCGCTACCGGATCGTAGAAAAGCTCCTTCAGCCCGGCCAGATCCGGGATCCCCGCGCGCTTGCCGTCGATGTCGAGCGACACCGCGATGTAAGGATGCACGGCGTCCTCGTCGGTCAGCAGCACGGATGGGGTCTCTATCGTCCGCGACTGCGGCTCGGCGTTGGTCAGAATGGCGAAGAACTCGGTCGGCGCGCGGCCTGGGAGCGGATAAAGGACCGCCACCCGCGACTTGGGCCCGACGATGGCGGGAGGCCCCCAGAAGCGGCCCAGATCACACACCACGATGGGTTGTGAGCGCCAACTCATCACGCCCAGCACCCACGGCGCGCTCAAGGGGAGCGGCGTCAGCGCCTCGACTACCCCGACCTCCGCGACCAGCGCGCTTGGCACCAGCAGGTAACGATCGCAAACGGGCAACAACAGGGCGTGGACACGATCACTAGCCAAGGCCATGGTCACCCTCCAATGCACGCAGATAGGAAGCCACCCCGTCGACCGCCAACACCAACGTCAGGCCATTGCGGCCCACCGCCGCCCCCGGGAAGAGATGCCGCCCCGGAACCGGCGCCGGTCCAAGCGGCGTGAAAGGCACGATGCGCAAGTCGCCGGCCGGCAAAAGGCGCAAGCCGTCCACGAGCAGGCCCACCGGCCGGGCCGCGGCGGTCCCCAGAAATACCGCCCGCGTCCAGCGGCTTTCGGGGACCGGCATCCAGTCTGGCCCCAGGGCGTAGGCGGGCCACGATGCGCCTTGAACGGTGCGCTCCGCAGCGGCTCGGCCCTTGGGTTCGATCTGCATGTTCTCACGCGGTTCGACGACGATATCCGGGAGGTTGGGCATCAGAAAGAGCTGGCCGGCGAATTGCAATTCCAGATAATGGCGCAAATCGCTCATGAATGACCCCGCCGCAGCAATACCTCGATCTCCCGGCGCAAATCTTCCTCCTGATAGGGCTTGCCGAGATAGACGTCGACCCCGAGCGCCATGGCGCGCTCGCGGTGCTTGTGGCCTGAGCGCGACGTGATCATGACGATGGGGACATGGCGCAGGCGCGCATCGGCGCGCACGCGCGCGGTAAGTTCATAACCGTCCATGCGCGGCATCTCGATGTCCACGAGCATGACGTCCGGGATGCGATCGCGCAGCTGCTCCAGGGCCTCGATCCCGTCCTTCGCGGTCGCGGCATCGTAACCCTGCTTTTGCAGGAAGCGGGTGGTGACCTTGCGCACAGTCAACGAATCATCGACGACCATGACATACGGCCGCTCCATGACCGGCGCCTCGGCGGGCATCGCGGTCACGCGCAGGCCCTCGGCTTCGCTCCAGAGCGCCGGGATGTCCAGGATCAGCAGGACGCGCCCGTCGCCCATGATGGTGGCCCCGAAAAGCCCGCGGATCTCGCCCAATTGCGGGCCGAGGGACTTGACCACGACCTCGCGGGTCCCAAACAGGCTGTCCACCCCGACCGCAACTTCTCGCATATCGAGCCGCAGCAGCAGGACCGGTAGCTTGCGCGGCAATGCGCCGCCGCGCGGGATGCCAAGGCGCGCCCCCAGGTCCATGAAGGGATAGTCCCGGCCCCCGTAGCGCAGGCTCGGGTGGTCTCCGGCCAGCGCCTCCATGATGGCCCCGGCCGGCGCCTCCACGATGTTCACGATCGCGCTGAGCGGGATCGCGAACATCTGATCGCTGCACCCCACCATGAGCGCCTGGGTGATCGACAGGGTGAGCGGCAGTCGTATGACGAATGTCGTTCCGCGACCCGCCTGGGTATCGACGCTGATCGCGCCCCCCAGTTTCTTGACCTCGCTATGCACGACATCCATGCCGACGCCACGACCCGACACATGGGTGATCTGGGCGGCGGTCGAGAATCCGGGCAGCAGGATGAACTGCATGACCTGCTCATCACTGACCATCGCCGCCGTCGGCACGAGCTTGCGCTCAATGGCCTTGGCGCGTATCCGTTCGACGTTGAGCCCGGCGCCGTCGTCCGACACCCGGATCACGATCTCCCCGCTCTCCTGGGCGGCCTGTATGGTAATGGCGCCCACCGGACGCTTTCCGAGACGTTCGCGCTCGGCCGTCGTCTCCAAGCCGTGATCGATGGCGTTGCGGATCATGTGCTCGAACGGGCCGATCATGCGCTCCAGCAGGTGGCGGTCGAGCTCGACATCGGCGGCGGCCAGGACGAGCTCGACGCGCTTGTTCAGCTCGCGGGCCGTCTGCCGGACGATCTGCCGCAATCTGTGGGCCTGGGTGGCGAATCGCACCATGCGCGTGCGCATCAGACCCTCTTGCAGCTCGGTATTCACGCGCGCCTGCTGCTGGAGGACGGCCTCCGCCTGACTCACCACGGTATCGAGCGTGCCGTGCACGGTGGTCAAATCATGCAGGTTCTCGGTCAGGCCTCGCGACAGATGCTGGAGCCGCGAGTAGCGATCGAATTCCAGGGGATCGAAGTCCTGGGCGACATTGCCCTCGTCGACGCGGGCGCGCGAGACGATCTGGGACTCGGCCTGGATCTCGAGTTCACGGACCTGGTCCCGGAAACGCTTGACGTTGCCGTTCAGCTCCGCCAGATGCGCCCTCAAACTGAAGATCTGCTGCTCCATGCGTGCCCGCGCGATGCTGACTTCCCCGGCATAGGCCACCAACCGATCGAGAAGCGCCGTCCGCACGCGCACCTGGCTCGAGGCCTCGGCCTTGAAAAGATCCTCGGCGAGATCGCCCTGCTCCGGCGGCGGCGCGGCCGTGGCGGCGGGTTCTGCCGCGGGTACCGGAGCCGGCGGCGGCGCGATGGCCTCCCCCTCGGGCGGATTCTCATCCGACAGGTTCGCCACCAAGGCCTGCGTGGCACCCTCGCCGGAGACCGCACGGCCCGACACGAAGGCGTTATAGAGCAAGCCCAGATGCTCGGCCGCCGAATCCAGCAACGCGAACAGCCGCTCATCGCGCGGCTGCTGGCCCTCCTCGACGCGGCGCAGGAGGTCTTCCGTCGCATGCGCCACATTGCCCATGCGCTCGGCCCCGCACATGCGCGCCCCGCCCTTCAGGGTGTGCAGGACCCGCTTGAGCGAATCGAGCAGGTCGTCGCGGTCGCGGTATTCCCGCCATTGGGCGAGCGCCGCCTCGAGGCCGTCCAGCAGATCGCGCGCCTCGTCGCGGAAGATGGCGCGCAGCTCGGGGTCGATCGACTCGGGCGGCGCATCCGTCCCCAAGGATTCCATGGGCCGGGGAGGCTCGACCGGTTCGCGGGACCGTTCCTCGGAGGGCGCGCGCGCGACGGGTTCCTCGCTCGCGACGGGTTCCTCGCGCTCACCGAACTCGCGCACCTCTTCCTGCAACGCCAGATTCTTTTGCCACCAGGTCAGTCCGGGAGACGGCAGGCCCTCGCGGGTGAGCGCCTCCAGATGTTCCGCCAGGAGCGCGAACGGCGCGTCCGGATCGGTGTGGTCGCCCAGGGCGGCGAGCACGCCCTCGATGGCGACGGCGAGGCGCGCCAAGAGGGCGGCGGCCTCGCTCCCGAGCGGTTTTTGATCGACTTCGCGGGCCTGGAGATAACGCTCCAGACCGGCGCATGAGTCGGCCATGGCCAGCAGCGCCACGGAGCGCGCGCTTCCCTGCATCGTATGCACGGCGCGCAACAGGTCGGCCGACACGGGGCGATCGGGGCCATCGGTCAGCACGGCCGCGAGCACGCGCAGGTGATCGCGCGTCTCGGCGACGAAGATGTCGCGGAGCAAAGAATCGGCAAAAAGCGCAGACGCGTGTCCCGAGAAGGGGGCGCGCGCGGCGTCGGCGGACCCCTCATCGACGGAAACCGGGGCCTCGCGGGCGCCGGCGGCCTCCTCGCCGGACAGCACCACGACGCCCTCGCTTTCGACGGATGGGACGATGGCCGCGGCCGCCAGGTCGGACACGGGCGCGGCCTCGGAGGGCTCTTGCCCCGCCGCCAGGGCCTGGAGGGCATTGCGAACGACAGCCATCTCCGGGAGCCCGTGTCCCTGCTCCACGGCCGCCACCCAGTCCCGCACCACTTCATGGGCGCGCGCCACCCAGGTGAGCGCCGCGGGAGTGGCGGAACGCTCGCGGGCGCGGATCTTGTTCAAAAGCGTCTCGGCATCGTAGGAGAGCTCGGCAATCTCGCCGGCCTCCACCATGCGTCCGCTGCCTTTCAGGGTATGAAACGCGCGACGCGTGACGGTCACGGCATTTTCGTCGGACAGGTCGGCGCGCCACGCCGCCATCGCCTCATCGAGCTGATCCACCGCCTGATGGGCATCCTCAAGAAATACCGGCAGGATCTCGGGGTCTATGGCGAGATCCGGCGCCATCGCCACCGGCGGCGCCCGGTCGACCTCCACCACCGGCAAGGCGGCCTCGCGAGGGGGTTCTGCGCGCAGGATGTCGTTCAAGGGCCGCGCCAGCTCGGCCAGTTCGGCCTCGCGCAGGGAGCGGCCGCGCTCCAGCCCGTTGACATGCGCCTCGAGGCCCGCGACCGCGGCGGCCAGGGCCTCGGCGAACGCCCCCGTGGGGGCCGCGACGCCCTGCGCCAGGCGCTTCAGCGCATCATGAAGGGCGCTCGCCAAGTCGGCGGCAGGCCCCTCCTCCAGCACCCGGAAGGCCGCCTCGACCTGCGCCGCCAGGCTCGGCACCTCAGCCAGACCCTCGCGATCCCGCGGGGAGGCGACAAACGCCAGAAACGCCTCCTCGATGCGCGTGAGGTTGGCGCGGATCTCGGTGGACACCGCCCCCACGAGCTGCCGCCTATCCTGCGCCGACAGCGGCGCCTCGGAGACCTCCATGCCGCTCGTATCCGGCACCGACGCGAGATTCGCCACCGCCCGGGTCTGCTCCTCGATACCAATCCGCCAGCCGGAGGCGCCATAGGGGATTTCGCGCGCCGCGCTCTCGATCTGCAAGAGACCCTGCGCGAGGGCCATGGCCACGGCCCCCGACTTCTGCAGGCGTCCGTCGGCCAGCGCCCGGCAAGCCTCGGCGATCGCCGACGCAAGCCCGCCCAACGGCGCGACCTCGAGGGTCGCGAAGGTCTTGGCCAGCTTGTCGAGCAGCGATACCAGCTGCTCGGTGGCGTCGTCCGCCGTCTCCCGCGGGTCGAAGCAGCGGGACAGCAGCGACTGGGCCTGCGCGATCTCCTGACTGAGCGCGCTTGCGATCGACCGCAGCGCGGCCACGGAGGCCTCGGCGGGCTCGTCGCTCGCCGGCGCGGCGAGATCGAAGGCCTCGCGGACCGCCATGATCGCGGGATCGGATGACGCGCCCTCGCGCAGCACGAACAACATGTCGCGCGTCAACCGCTCGCACACACCCCGGCTGCCGCTTCGGTCCTGGCCATCGGCAAAGCGCTTGAGCAACTGATCGAGCCGCGAGACGAGCTTCTTGTCCTCGACGCGCGGACTGGCTTCATCGATCAAAAGGCGCAGAAAGGCCTCGGCCACCCACAGGCACTGGGCGAGCGGCGCGAACGCGGCGCGCGCGCGCCAGCCGCGCACGAGGTCCGGCAAGCTGCGCCGCTGCTCATCATCGGCGACACCCTTCAGCCACTTGAGCTGCGCCGCTTGAAACAACGAGCGCTGTTGCCGAAAAGCCGCGATAAATCCCGCGTCGTCACCAGCCGCCGCCCCGGGCGGTCGTGGCGAAAGGTCCACTCGGAAAAAGGCCTGGGGGGGCAATGGCTCGGCGCCCCGCACGGCCCGCAGTTCGTTTGCGAGCTCAAGCAGGCTCAGACCGTTGCCGAGGCCGCGAGCCTGCACCCGGTCGAGAATATCCGGGAACAGCAGCAGCGCGCGCACGAGCGGCTCCAGGGCCTCCTCGCGGGGCGGTTCGGTCGTGGCGAGCAGGGCCTGTACCGAGGCCTCGGCCTCGCCCACGAGATCCGCAAGGGCATCGACCTCGACCATCTTCAGGGTACCGCTGACCTGATGGAGGTAGCTCGCGCAGAGCCTCAGCTTGGCCTCGTCGGAGCGGTGCTCCACGAAGGACTCGAGCGCGAGCCGCGCCTGCTTTAGGGTCTCGTCTATCTCATCCTTGACCCATCCCAGCGTCCCGAGATCGATACTGCTTTCGGTGACCATCTTACCCCCGGCCGGCATGCCAGCCCTCAAGCCGGCAGCTTGAAGCCCGCAACCGATGCCTGCAGTTCGCCCACGAGATCGGAGAGCTTGGCGATGGACTCGGCGGTCTGTTGAGTCCCCGCCGACGTGGTCGCCGTCGCCTCCTGGATCTCGGTCATGCTGGTCGAGACGGTTGTCGCCGCCTCGGACTGCGTGCGCGCGTCCTTGGCGATGCGCACGATAAGCCCCGACAATTGCTCCGACACCGACTCGATCTGGCCGAGCGCCTGGCCCGCGGCGTCCGCAAGGCGCGTACCCTCTACCACGCCGTTCGTGGCCTTCTCCATGGAGCTCACGGCCTCG
>DAHWGZ010000074.1 GCA_027335965.1 Acidiferrobacter sp. | reverse complement strand
GCAGGTGGGCGATCTGGGCAGCCGCATCAGTCTCGATCTCGAATTCGATTTCGCGAACCGTCTGCTGGCGCTTGCCGTGGGGCCGGTGTTTGGGACGATCGCCAACAGCCTGGTCGACAGCTTCCAGAAGCGCGCCCGCGAGGTCTATGGCGCGCGCTGAGTGGCCGGTCGAGGTGGTTTACGGGGCCCCGGTACCCGATGTCCGCTGGGTGCGTGTCGCCCCGGGAAGCAACGTCCTCGACGCCATTCGCGGCTCCGGGCTCCTCGAGGACCATCCGGGGCTCGATATCCGCGCGCGGCGGGTCGGCATCTTCGGGCGGTTCGCGGCCTTGAGCGATCGGGTCAAGGCCTTCGACCGCATCGAGATCTATGCGCCGTTGCCCGAAGACCCGAAGGAGGGCCGCCGTCGGCGCGCCGCCGTCAAGAAGAAGAGGACTTCCCGTAAATGTGGCGCGGGGTCGGATGCGGCACCCCGACAATGCGCGCAAGCCTCCCGTTCTTGAAGTACAAGGTGAAGTGCTCGGCTATGAGCGGCTTGTAGTTGCGCTTCAGGGAGTAATAGTAGTCCCAGCGATTCGGGTGGAACGGGTCGTGAACCGCCGGCGCCCCGAGGTCATAAACCACCTCGTTCTTGGTCATCCCGAGGTGCAGGCGGGCGATCATCCGCGCGGTGATGACATTGCCCTGCTGGATCGTCGGGCGATAGAGTAAATGGCAACCGCTCAGTGCCAGCGAAGCCAACACAAGAAAGAGCACATTCGGTTTTTGCATGGGAATCGTTGTAGTTTACACTGAGTTTTTGTGGGTCGGAGGTAACAAAGTACACTATCGACCTCGTCATGGCAAAAGCGCGGGATGAACATCATGAGCGATAGTACCGATCTCAAGAAGGCCGGTCTCAAGGCGACCCTGCCGCGTCTCAAGATCCTGGGCATCCTGGAGGAACCGCGGGCCCGACACATGACCGCGGAGGACGTCTACAAGGCGCTGCTGGACATGGGCGAGGAGGTGGGGCTCGCGACCGTCTACCGGGTCCTGACCCAGTTCGAGAGCGCGGGCCTCGTCATTCGCCACAACTTCGAGGGCGGACGCTCGGTCTTTGAGATCAACCACGGCGGCCATCATGACCATGTGGTATGCGTGGAATGCGGCGAGGTCTTCGAGTTCTATGACCCCGCCATCGAGGAGCGCCAGCGGCGCGTGGCCGAGGCCCTCGGTTTCCATGTCGACAGCCACTCCCTCTATATGTACGGCACCTGCCTTGGCATGAAGCGCGAGGGCAAGTGCTCGAAGAAAGGCATCCCCGGGACCGGCGTGTCCTAGGACCCCTGGCGGCCGAGGTTCAAGAGCACCGCGACCTCGTCGCAGCGGTTGTATTTGTAGCACTTCACGCACACGTTCCAGACCTTCTCGGGCAGCGTGTCCATGCCCACCGTGACGAACCCGAGCTTGTGGAAGAAGGTCGGGACATAGGTCAGGGCCATGAGCCGGCGCAGCCCCAGTTGCCGGGCCTCGGCGATGATGCGCTGGACCATGAGACGCCCAAGCCCCCGGCGTTCGTATTCCTCGGCCACGACCAGGCTGCGGACCTCGCCCAGGTCCTCCGTGAAGATTTCGAGCGCCCCGATCGCCGCCACCCGTCCATCGAGCTCGATCACGAAGAAATCGCGGAGGTGGCGATAGATCTCGTTCATGGTGCGCGGCAGCAGGTTGCCCTTGGTCGCGTAGATCTCGAGATAGTGATGGATGATGGGGACGTCGGCGATGCGCGCCGGCCGCACCTTGGGGGCCGCCATGCCCTTATCCACGGAGCATGTCTCGCGCCAAAGCGCGGGTGCGCGCGCTCACGGCTATGCCCCCCAGCATGCGCGCGATCTCCTCGATGCGCCGCGCCTGCGTCAGGACCTCGACGGAGCTTAGGGTGCGCCCCCCGGTCTGGCCCTTTTCGACCAGCAGGTGGGTGTCGCCTTGCGCGGCCACCTGCGGGAGGTGGGTGATGCACAACACCTGGCGGGTCTTCGAGAGCTCGTGGAGCCTCAAGCCCACGATCTCGGCGACCGCGCCGCCGATGCCGACGTCGACCTCATCGAAGATCAGCGCCGGGCCCGCGCACACGTCGGCGAGGACCACCTGCAAGGCCAGACTGATGCGCGAGAGCTCGCCGCCCGAGGCGATCTTGGCGAGTGGCTTGAAGGGCGCGTCGGGGGCCGGGCTCACCAGGAACTCGACGGCCTCGCAGCCGTTGACCGACAGATCCTCCGGCGCCAAGGCCACCTGCAGGCGCGCCGACCCAAGCCCCAGGCGCCCCATCTCTTCGGTGACCGCCTGGGCAAGCGCGGGCGAGGCCGCGGCGCGCTTGGCGCTCAGGGCGTGGGCGAGAACCGTGGCCTCGTGCTCGCGTTCGGTGATCTCGCGAGCGAGTTCCGCGATCGCGTCCCCATCGCCCTGCAGCGATTCATGCTCCGCGGCGAGCTGCGCCCAAAGCGTCGGCAATTCCTCCGGCGGGACACGGTGCTTGCGCGCCAGCTCATGCCAACGGGCCACTCGCGACTCGAGCGCCGGGAGATCCAGGGGCTCGCTCTCGATGTTGCCGGCGATGCGATTCAGGGCGATCGCCGCTTCGCCGATCTCGACCCCGGCGCTCGCCAGCAGGCCCTCGACCTCGGCGAGCCGGGGCTCATGGCGCAAGAGCTGGTGAAGGGTGCCCATGGCCTTGTCGAGCGCCAAGGATAGGGCGTCGTCCCCCTCGCTGAGCAGCGTGACGAGGCCGCTGATGCCCGACATGAGTTCCTGGGCATGGGCCAGGCGGCGCTCCGTGGTGTTCAGGTCCTGCCACTCGCCCGCCTGCGGACGCAGGCCGTCGAGTTCGTCGAGCTGGTAACGCACGAGCGACGCCCGGGCGGCGCGCTGTTCGGTCGCCTCCTGCAAGGCGCGATGGCGGGCGCGCGAGGCCTGCAGCGCGGTCACCGCGCTCGCCAATGCCTGGGCCTCGGGCGCGGCCCCGGCATAGGCATCGAGGAGGTTGCGTTGCACGTCTTTGCGCATGAGCGCCTGGTGTTCGTGCTGTCCATGGAGATCGAGCAGCCGTTCGCCCAGCTCGCGCAGCAGCTGCAGGGGGACGGGGGTGGCGTTGATGAAGGCGCGCGACCGGTCCGGCGCGACGACCCGGCGCACGATGCACTGATCGGCATCGGCCGTGAGGTCGCGTTCGGCAAGCCAGGCGCGCGCCGGGCTTGCCGGCGCGAGATCGAAGGTGGCGATGACCTCGGCGCTGTCGGCCCCGGACCGTATGACCCCGGCGTCCGCGCGCGCGCCGAGCACGAGCCCCAGGGCGTCGACGAGCAGGGACTTGCCGGCGCCTGTTTCGCCGGTCACGACCGACAGCCCGGGCCCGAGCGGTATGCGCAGCTCGTCTATGACCACGAACGATCGGATCAGGAGCTCGGAGAGCATCACACCCTTCGACCCCAGTGCAGTTTCTGGCGCAGGACCTCGTAGTGGTTGCGGCCTTCCGGGTGCAGCAGGGTAAGGGGGGTCTCGGAGCGGCAGACGCTCACGCAGTCGCCGTTTCTGAGGCCGAAGTTCGATTGGCCATCGAAGGTCACGTGCGCGCTCTGATCGCTCATGAGCATGATCTCGATGCGGCAGCCGCTATGCACCACGATCGGCCTGTTGCTCAGGGTCTGGGGGCAGATCGGCACGAGCACGATGGCCGCCAGCGTCGGGTGCAGGATGGGCCCGCCCGCGGACATGGCATAGGCCGTGGAGCCGGTCGGGGTGGCGATGATCACGCCGTCGGCGCGCGAGCCGCTCACGAGCTGGCCGTCGACGTAGGTCTCGAACTCGATGAGGCGGGCAAGCTCGCCCTTGTTCACCACCGCGTCGTTCAGCGCCAGGCGCTTTATGAGCACCTCGCCGTCGCGAATGATGGTCGCGGCCAGCAGAAAGCGTTGCTCGGCCTGATAGTGGCCGTCCAGGATGTGGTTGATCATGCCGATGTTGTCGGTGGATACGTCGGCAAGAAAACCCAGGCGCCCGGCGTTGACGCCTATCAGCGGGACGTTATGGGGAGCGAGCGTGCGCGCGACGCCGAGCAGCGTCCCGTCGCCGCCGAGCACGATGGCGAGGTCGATGGCCTCCCCGATGCGGTCGAGCGGGCAGGTGGCCACGCCGGCGAGATCGAGGGCGGCGGCGGTGTCCTCCTCGACGGTGATCTCCAGGGCCCGGGCCTCCAGGAGCGCATAAAGGCGTTGCAGCAGTTCGCGTCCGCCCCGGTCGCCATATTTACCGAATAAACCGACGCGCGTCATGACCGCCTTCATTGCCAATCCCTCATGATCACAACACTAGCATGGGTCCCTTTGGGCGGCCAGAGAGGGGCGCTCTGCGGCCGCCGCGCCCCCATCTGTTGACACCCAGGACGGCTATTGGTAGCGTGCCCCTGGCACTCGGAAAGACGGAGTGCTAAGAGGAGGGGTAGCTTATGGTGTCGTTAACGCCTCGTGCCGAACGGCTCCTCAAGGCGCTTATTGAACAGTATATAGCCGAAGGCCAGCCCGTCGGCTCGCGGACATTGGTGAAACAGGCCGGACTGGAATTCAGCCCGGCCACCGTGCGCAACATCATGTCCGACCTCGAGGAGCTCGGTCTCATCCGTTCGCCCCACACCTCGGCCGGGCGCGTCCCGACCGAGCGCGGCTATCGCTTTTTCGTGAACACCCTGCTCGCGGTCAAGTTGCCGAAGACCTTGGACATGACCTCGATCGAGGACCGGTTCCTGGCCGACCAGGATCCGCAGCAGCTCATCGAGTCGGTGTCCGGCCTGCTCTCGCAGGTCACCAAGCTTGCCGGGATCGTGCGTGTCCCGCGGCGCGCCGATGTCGGTTTTCTGCAGCTCGATTTCCTGGCGCTGTCATCCACCCGGGTGCTCGTCATCCTGGTGACGCAGGATGGCCAAGTCCTGAACAGGGTCATACACCCCAAGCGGCCGTACTCGGCCTCCGAGCTGCAGCAAGCCGCCAATGTCTTCAATGGCGCCTATGCCGGCCTGTCCCTGGACGAGGTCCGGCGCAGCCTGGTGGGTGCCTTGCGGCGCGACAGCGAGGACATGCAACAGATTCTGCGCTCGGCGGTGGAGATGGCCCATCAGGTTTTTGCCGGGGAGGCGATGAGCGAGGCGCCGCTTTTCGTGAGCGGCGAATCCAATCTGCTGGCCTTTCCCGAGCTTAGCAATACCGAGAAGCTGCGCCGTCTGTTCGAGGCGTTCACGGCCAAGCAAGACCTCCTGCACCTCCTGGACCAGAGCATGGTCTCCCAGGGGGTGCAGATCTTCATTGGCGCGGAATCGGGTTACGAGGCCCTGGAGTCGTGCAGCGTCGTCACCGCGCCCTATGAGGTCGATGGCCAGATCGTGGGGACCGTGGGGGTGGTCGGACCGACGCGCATGTCCTACGACCGCGTGATCTCGGTGGTCGATGTCACCGCGCGGCTGTTGAGCGGGGCCTTGAGCCACGGCTTTCCGGGTTAGGCAAGCTTGATTTGCCGCGAGGCGATCCCCACATGCCGCAGGGGAATTCATGATGGAGCAGGTGATGGCGGACAACGACACAATGGCAGGCGAGAAGGAGACCGGGACGGGCGCAAAGGCGTCGGGACGCGAGGAGCCGCAGGCGGGGCCCGCGGTCGGGGATGCGGCGGCGCTGGCAGCCGAGCTTGAGCGGGCCCGTGCCGAGCTGGCCGAGAATCGCGAACGGCTTCTGCGGGTCGCCGCGGAGGCGGAGAACACCAAGCGGCGCGCCGAGCAGGACGCCGCGAACGCGCGCAAGTTCGCGCTGGAGCGCTTCGCGACCGAGCTTTTGCCGGTGCGCGACAGCCTGGAGCGGGCCCGCGCCGCCGATCGCGGTGCCGCCGGCGACGCCGCCCTGGAGGCGCTGTTTGCGGGCGTGGACCTGACCCTGCAGCTGATGGATTCGGTGCTCGAGAAGTTCGCCATCACGGTCATCGACCCCACCGGGGCACGGTTCAATCCCGACCAGCATCAGGCCATGTCCATGGTCGAGAGCGAGGATGTGCCGGCCCATCATGTCGTGGAGGTTGTGCAAAAAGGGTTTTTGTTGAACGACAGGCTTTTGAGGCCGGCCCTGGTCGTGGTCGCCAAGGCCAAGTCCTGACCCTTGAAAAACGCCCCCGGGCCCCCATCTGGGAACCAGCGGCCTTACAACTATCTTCCCCAGCGGGAGCAAGAGGACAATAGCGATGGCAAAGATTATCGGGATCGACTTGGGAACCACGAATTCGTGTGTCGCCGTCATCGAGGGCGGGAAGCCACGCGTCATCGAGAACAGCGAAGGTGACCGCACCACGCCGTCGATCGTCGCCTATGCCAGCGAAGGCGAGATCCTGGTCGGACAGTCGGCCAAGCGCCAGGCGGTCACCAATCCTCAGAACACGCTGTATGCGGTCAAGCGTCTGGTCGGCCGCAAGTTCGAAGACGACATCGTGCAGCGCGACATCAAGATGGTGGCCTACAAGATCGTGCGCGCCAAGAACGGCGACGCGTGGGTCGAGGCCAACGGCAAGCAGATGGCGCCCCCGGAGGTGTCGGCGCGCGTCCTTCAGAAGATGAAGAAGACCGCCGAGGATTATCTGGGCGAGGAGGTGACCGAGGCGGTCATCACCGTGCCGGCCTACTTCAACGACGCGCAGCGGCAGGCGACCAAGGATGCCGGGCGGATCGCCGGCCTCAATGTCAAGCGCATCATCAATGAGCCGACCGCGGCGGCCCTGGCCTTCGGTCTCGACAAGAAGGAAGGCGATCGCAAGATCGCGGTCTACGATCTGGGCGGCGGCACCTTCGATATCTCCATCATCGAGATCGCCGAGGTCGATGGCGAGCATCAGTTCGAGGTGCTGTCGACGAACGGCGACACCTTCCTCGGGGGCGAGGATTTCGATCTGCGGCTGATCGATTACCTGGCCGAGGAGTTCAAGAAGGACTCGGGCATCGATCTGCACAAGGATCCGCTGGCGCTGCAACGCCTGAAGGATGCGGCGGAAAAGGCCAAGATCGAGCTGTCCTCGCGCGCCCAGACGGACGTCAATCTGCCGTATGTCACGGCCGACGCGAGCGGGCCGAAGCATCTGAACGTGAAGATCACGCGCGCCAAGCTCGAGAGCCTGGTGGAGGAGCTGATCCGGCGGACCATCGAGCCTTGCAAGATCGCGCTGAAGGACGCCGGCCTGAAGGTCACCGAGGTCGACGACGTGATCCTGGTCGGCGGCCAGACGCGCATGCCCAAGGTGCAGGAGGCGGTGCGGGATTTCTTCGGGAAGGAACCGCGCAAGGACGTGAACCCGGACGAGGCGGTGGCGATCGGCGCGGCCGTCCAGGGCGGCGTGCTGGCGGGCGACGTCAAGGACGTCTTGTTGCTGGACGTGACGCCGTTGTCTCTGGGTATCGAGACCATGGGCGGCGTCATGACCAAGCTCATCCAAAAGAATACGACGATACCGACCAAGGCTGCGCAGGTGTTCTCGACTGCCGAGGACAACCAGACGGCGGTTACCGTACATGTCCTGCAGGGCGAGCGCGAGATGGCGGCCGGCAACAAGTCGCTGGGGCGTTTCGATCTCACCGATATACCGCCGGCACCGCGTGGCGTTCCGCAGA
>DAHWGZ010000073.1 GCA_027335965.1 Acidiferrobacter sp. | reverse complement strand
GAGCGCTTCCTGCGCCAAATCGTCGCCGGCGCCGCGGCGCTCATCAATCTGGTGGGCATCCTCGAGGAACGGACCCCCGGGGACTTCGTGCGCGTGCACGAGGAGCTGCCGGCGCGCGCCGCCCGCGCCGGCTGCGGGCTGCGGCTCCTGCACGTGAGCGCCGCGGGCGCCGACCCCGCCTCCGACAGCGGCTACCTGCGCAGCAAGGCGCGCGGCGAGCAGCGTCTGCGGGCGCTGGCGCCGGCCGCCATCGTCGTGCGGCCGAGCGTCATTTACGGGCCTTACGACCATTTCGTGTGCCGTTTCCAGCGGCTCCTGCGGTGGGCCCCGCTGGGGCTGCCGGTGCCGCTCGCCGCAAGCCCCATGGCCCCCGTGCATGTCGACGACGTGGTCTCGGGGATCATCGCGGCCTTGGCCCGCACGGCCGCCGCCGGACGCGACTACGGATTCTGCGGCCCCGAGCTCATGCCGCTTTCGGAGGCCGTATCGGCCATCGCCGAGCGTTCCGGTCGAGCCCGTCCGCGCGGCCTGGCGCCGGGCGCGAGCCTGCTCATGGCGCGCGTCCTGGGCCGCTTGCCGGGGGCCCCGTTTTCCGTCGATCAGTGGCGCACCCTGCGCGCGGGGTCGGCCTGCGCGGCCGGGACCCCCGGCCTGCGCGATCTCGGCATCACCCCCAGACCCTTCCGCGAGGCGCTCAAGGACCTTATTCCGGGACCCTGCTGACGCACGGTGGCACCCAGAGGACGGAAGGACGAACGGGGCGTGTTGCCGCCTCCTAGCGTCTGCTAACGTCTAAGGTGTGTCGACGATGTGCGACCATGCGAGGGGTTTGCGACTCATGAATCTTTATATCGGGAATTTGTCCCGGATGGTCACCGAGGCCGATCTCGAGATCATATTCGAGGGGCTCGGGCATATCGTGTTCGTGCGCTTGGCGCCCCCCGGCGGGGACCGCGAGAGCCGCGGATACGCCTTTGTCGCGGTCGCCGATGAAGGTCAGGCGAACCTCGCGGTCAATGCCATGAACGGCAAGTACTTGAAAGGCCTACGCTTGATTGTGCGGCCGGTGCTCGACCAGGCGCGGCAGGCGCGGGCGCTGCGCGCCCACAAGGCCCCCCGCGGCCCCCTGGAGGCCGGCGCGCCCTTGCGCCTGCTGAACGGCGGGGAGACGTTCGACTAGACCCCCGCGGCTGCGCAGTTCCCGGTCGCGGAACGGCGCAGGCAGCCCCCCATACCAGCGCACCGCCCGGAAGAACGCCGGGAGCTCGCCATTTTCCAGGGCCAGCAGCCGCCGGAACGCCGGCACCAGGCCCTCGTAGCTCATGTCGGCTCCCAGCAGGGCGTTGTTGAAGTGTTTGCGAAAGAAGGCGCGGTAGCCATGGCTGCCGTGCCAGCGGCGCACGAGCGCGCCAAAGCCCGCGCGCAGCGCGCGGTAGGCGGCGCGCTTGGCCTCGAGTTTCCGCCTCCGACTCAAGGCCGGGTTGCCGTAGATCCGCGCAAGCCGCGCCCGGCAGGCGCTCATGAGCGCGATCACGGCCTCGTGGCGCGCGCGACGCCGCCGATAGATCCGGCGTTCGGCCGGGGTCCCCTCGGAATCCAGGAAACGGCGGACCCCGACGGCGGCCACGGCATCGGCGAACGATTCATCGAAAGTGGTGGCGTTCGGCACATAGATGAGGTCGTGCGCCAGTTCATGGAAGATGATGTGCGCGATGGTCGCGCGCGGATAGCCCAGAAAGGTGTTCAAGACCGGGTCGCGCAGGTAACCGAGCGTGGCGAAGGCCGGCACCCCGCCCACGAAGACGTCATAGCCCTTTCGCGAAAGGGCGCGCGCGGTGCGCCGCGCCCTGGCTTGCGAGAAATAGCCGCGATAGGCCACGCAGCCCGCGAACGGAAAGCACCAGCGTTTCAATGTCAGGCTGAGGCGGCGGGCGGCGAAGACGTTCCAGACCACGTAGGGGCGATGGAGGTTGGCGTAGTCGCGGTAATTTCCATGGAGCTCAAGCCCCAGGCGCGCGCGCGCGAATTGCCGCACCTTCAAGACGTAGCGCAGGCGGGCCTTGAGGGAAGGCGGGGTGGTTGGGTCCGCGAGCACATGCGCGATCGGGCGTTCGGCACGCATGATGCCGATCTCGCCCCCCACGGCCTGCGCGTAGTAGGGGAGCGCGCACCCGGATAGCGCCCCCGCTACAAGCACGGCGAGCGCGAAGCCGATACAATGGCGGCCTTGGCCGACACGCTCGCGGGACATATGGAGACCTATCTAGTAGGCGGTGCGGTGCGCGACGATCTTCTGGGAAGACCGGTCATCGACCGGGATTATGTCGTGGTCGGCAGCACGCCGCAAGAGATGGAGGCGCGCGGCTTTCGGCGCGTGGGCATGGACTTTCCGGTGTTCCTTCACCCCGAGACCCACAGCGAGTACGCGCTCGCGCGTACCGAGCGCAAGACCGCGCCCGGCTATCGCGGCTTCGCGGTGCACGCCGATCCCACCGTGACCCTCATGGAGGATCTGGGGCGCCGCGACCTCACCATCAACGCCATGGCGCGCGCCGAGGATGGGGCGCTGATCGATCCTTACGGGGGCCATGCCGACCTGCGCGCCGGGATCTTGCGTCACGTCAGCCCCGCGTTTGCCGAAGACCCCGTGCGCATCCTGCGGGTGGCGCGCTTCGCGGCGCGCTTTGGTTTCGCCGTGGCCGCCGAGACCATGACCCTCATGCGCTCGATGGTCGCGTCCGGCGAGGTGTCCGCCCTGGTGCCGGAGCGCGTGTTCACCGAACTCGACCGGGCCTTGGGGGAGCCGCATCCCTGGCTCTTTGTCGAGGTGCTGCGCGCCTGTGGGGCGCTGGCGGTGCAGTTTCCGGAGATCGATCGCCTGTTTGGCGTCCCGCAGCCGCTCGCTCACCACCCCGAGGAGGACACCGGCGCGCACATCCTGCTGGCGCTCCGGCAGGCCGCGCGGCTGGGGCTCACGCCCCGCGCGCGCTTCGCGGTGCTCCTGCATGATCTCGGCAAGGGGCTCACGCCCCAGGCCGAATGGCCCTCCCACAAGGGCCACGAGGGGCGCGGCGTGGGTCTCGTGGACGAGGTGTGCGCGCGCCTCAAGGCCCCGGTGGAGCATCGCGCGCTCGCGCGCGCCGTGGCCGCTTACCATCTCCAGGTCCATGGCGCCGCGCGCCTGCGGCCGGTGACCGTGCTGCGCCTCATCGAGGCCGTCGACGGCTTTCGCAGGCCGGAGCGCTTCTCGGAGTTCCTCGCGGCCTGCGAGGCCGATGCCCGTGGTCGATTGGGTCTCGAGGACCGCCCCTACCCGCAGGTCCAATGGCTGCGCGCGGCGCGGGATGCGTCGGCCGCGGTATCGGGTCGCGAGTGGGCCGCCCAGGGCCTTGGCGGGGATCAGATACGCGAACGCATCCGCGCATCGCGCACGGAGCTCATCGCCGCCCTGAAGCCGGACTGGTCGTAAGCCCGTCTTTCGCGCCGGGGCGGTGGCATTCACCGCATGGACAGGTATCATGCCCTCATTGGACGGGGGATGCGCATGCGAGGCTTGATCGATCGATTGCGGGGCGTGGAGCGCGATATCGTGCAGGCCCCGGAGGCCGGAGACGGCCCCTACTATGAGCCTCAGGGCCGCGAGGTCGCGATCTTCGAGGCCGCCTGGCGGCGGCGCCTGCCAGTCATGCTGAAGGGCCCGACGGGCTGCGGCAAGACCCGTTTCCTCGAGCATATGACCCACCGCCTGGGCCGCCCGCTGGTCTCGGTGTCGTGCCACGAGGACCTGACGAGCGCCGATCTCGTCGGCCGCTTCCTGCTCGACGGCGAATCGACGGTCTGGCAGGACGGCCCCCTCACCCGCGCCGTCAAGGCCGGCGCCGTCTGTTATCTCGATGAGATCGTCGAGGCACGCACCGACTCCACCGTCATCATTCATCCCCTGACCGATCACAGGCGGCGCCTGCCGCTCGAAAAGCGCGGGCTGGAGATCGAGGCGCACGAGGACTTCCTGCTGGTCATCTCCTACAACCCGGGGTATCAGACGGTGCTGAAGGACCTGAAGCCCTCGACCAAGCAGCGCTTCGTGGCCATCGATTTCCGCTATCCGAGCGCCGAGGTCGAGGCGCGCATCCTGCAAAACGAGGTCGCGGGGCTGGATGCCGAATTGGCGGCGCGGCTCGTGGCGATCGCGCACAAGGCCCGGACCCTCAAGGACCACGGGCTAGACGAGGCCAGCTCGACGCGCTCGCTGGTCTACGCCGCCTCCTTGATCGCCGCCGGCCTGCCGCCCCTGGAGGCCGGCGAGGCGGCGCTCGTCAACCCGCTCACGGACGATGACGAGCTCGCCATGGCCCTGCGCGAGATCGTCAAGGCGCATCTGCTGGCGGCATGACCGAGGATCCCGAGGCGCGGCTTGCGCTGGTCGTGAGCGAGCTCAAGGAACTGAGCTTCGTGGCCCATCGCGACCTCAGCGCCGCGCTTCCCGCCCTCGAGGCCTGCGGGGCGCAGACCGTGGCGTGCTGGGCCGAGACCGGCCGCGACCTCTTTCTGCACGATCGTGACGGCGGCAAGGCCTTTCTGCGCGCGAGTCCGGGACTTGCGCGCGACGTGGGCGCGGTCGATGTCTGGACGGGGCAGGCGCGGGGTTTCCTGGCGTTTCGCGGGTCGTGGAAGGCGCTGACCGCCTATCTCGCGAGTTTCCCGGAGGCGGTCCGGGTGCTGGGTCTCGACGACGCGCGCCGCTGGGGAGAGGTGGGTATCGAGTGGGCGCGCCGCCATCCCGACAGCGGCGCGGCGTTCTTCGAGACCCCGGTGGCCGATCTCGCCGCCGGGCGCGGTTTCGCCGGCGCTCGCGAGGTCTTGGACGCGCTCGCCGAGCTCGCCCGGGAACGCGGCCTGCCGGCCGGCCTGGCGCTGCCGGGGGCGATCAAGGTTCGCGCGCTCTGGGGGAGCGAGGTCCTCATGGCGTGGCTTACGCGCGGGGCCGACGTCCTGAAGGCGGGCCGCCTGCGCGGCGAGGCGTTTTTCCGCCTGGAGGGGCCAGACAGCGACGAGGCCCTGATGGCCGTGCTCCCGGGGTTCCGCACCGCCGAACATGAACGCTTCCTGGCGCTTGTCGCGCACGCCGCGTTCGGCGTGACCCCGGCGCTCGCGCCCGCGGCGCTCGGGGTCGGGGCCCCGGCCTTCGTCGAGACCGACGGTCGCGCGCTGTTCATGCCGCCGGCGTTCCCGACGCGTGAACAGGCCCTGGCCGCGCTTTTGCACAACGCCGGCCACCTGCATTTCGGGACCTATGAGCAGGGGGCCATCGAGCGGCTGTTTGCCGAGGCCGGGATGAGGCATCCGCCCCTCGATGCCGATCAGCGCGTCACGTGGCGGCCGCTGTTTGCGCTGTTCGGCGCGGATCTCGCGCGCTTTCAGGTGCTGTTCGATCTGTGCGAGGACTTCCGCGTCGACGCGCGCATCCAGGCCCTGATGCCAAACCACGTGCCGCGGCTTCTGGATCTGGCCACCACCCGGCCCGATGGTCCGGCGGGCGCGTACTTCGATCTCGCGTGCCAGGGCCTCGAGGTGCTCGCCGGACAGGCGCGCGCCACCGGTCCCTGGGCGAGGCTTCTTGCGCCCGACGCCGATCTCGTCACCTCCTGGGTCGAGGCGCGCGCGCTGTATGAGGAGTCCGCGCTCCCCGAGCTTTACCTCGCCTGCCGTGACGCCGCCTACCTCCCCGGGCGCTCGCCGAATCACGCGCGCCCGGTCTACCCGCGCGCGATCGCGCGCGAAGATCAGCCGGGGCCTGATACCGACCCCCGTTCCTCGCCCACCAGCGACCCGGCCGCGGCGCGTCCGGCGCCGGTCAGCGCCGGTCACGACCCGGACATGGAGCTCCCGCCCGAAAATACGAGCGGTGCGGGTGGCCGGGTGGGCGTCGGCAGGCCCCAGCCGGCCACCACCAGCGCGCATCGCCGCCGGCTGCGGCCGCCGGGGGAGGGCCTGCCCTACCCGGAATGGGACTATCGCGACAAGGCCTATCGGTACGACTGGACGCGCGTACTGGAGCGCGACCTCATGGAGCGCGATCGCGCCTGCGCGCAGGCGCTTTTGGCGCGTCATGCCGCGGTCCTACAGCGGCTCAAGCGCGCCATCCAGGCCGAGAAGCCGCGTCGCGCAGCGCCGCAACGACGCCAAAACGAGGGCGAAGAACTCGATCTCGACGCCGCCGTGGAGTACGTCGCCGACCGGCGTACCGGGGCCCGGCCGACGCCGCGCATCTATCGCCGACGCCGCCACCTACTGCGCGACACCGGGGTGCTGCTGCTCGCGGATCTCTCGACCTCCATCATGCAGCAGGCCGCCGACGGCGAGGGCCGGGTGGTGGACCGCATGAAGGCCGCGCTTTTGCTGTTTGCGCGCGCCCTCGAGGAGGTCGGCGACAGCTATGCCATCGCCGGGTTTGCCTCCAAGTATCGCGATGCCGTGAGCTATTACCCGATCAAGGATTTCGCGCAGCGCTTGACCCCCGACACCGAGGCCATGCTCGGCGGGCTCTCCGGGCGTCTCGCCACGCGCATGGGGGCCGCCATTCGCCACGCCTGCGTGCGCTTCGGCGGATCTCCGGCGGCGCGCCGCCTGCTGCTCATCCTCTCGGACGGCCGCCCGGCCGATTACGATGACGGCGGTGACGAGCGCTATCTCCACGAGGACACGCGCATGGCCGTGAAGGAGGCGGCCGACCAGGGCATACACGCGTTTTGCATAACGCTCGATGCCTCCGGTTCCGCCTACCTGGAACGCATCTTCGGACGCGGCCATTTCCTGGTGATCGACCGGTTGGATGATCTGCCGCGGCGTCTGCCGCAGGTTTATCTCAGGTTGCGTGCTGGCGCGTGACGGTCGTCCCGCGGCCTTCGGCCTAGAGGGCCAGCGAGCGGCGCCGGTCGAGCAGGGAAAAGCCCTGGAGGCCGGCGTCGAGGCCGCGGCTAAAGGCGATGACCTTGAAGAGTTCCCCCATTTCGTGCGGGAGCGTGAGGCGTTTGATGGCCTGGCGCGCGCGCAGGGCCTCGCGCTCATCGGTGGGCATGTCAGCGCCGATGCCGAGCGCGAGCAGGAAGGCGCCCTGGCTCGTGTAGCCGGCGAGGTCGAGTCCGAGCGCGATGGCACCGCGCGCGACGGCCGTGAAGTCGACATGGACGGTGATGTCCTGAAGGCCCGGCAGGATCAGGGGATCGGGGTGTGCATGTTGGCGAAAATGACACATGAGCGTCCCCTGGTGGCGTTGCGGATGATAAAACTCGGCGCGCGGGAAGCCGTAGTCGATGAGCAGGATCACGCCGCGCGCGAGATGCTCGGAGGCCTGTTTCAAGAAGCCGTCGACACCCGGCAGGACCTCGGATTCATAGCCGTCGGCAAGCGCGAGGTCTTGAAGCGCGGCCGTCATTTCCAGGTCCGCCGGACCTTCGGCGAGGCCCAGCGCGCCGCTGTCGTCGCGTGCCACGAGCAGCGGATGGGCCTGTCCGCGGCGCATGCGAAATCGCTCGGCCGGAAGCGCGTCCAGGAGTTCATTGGCAACGATGATCACGGCCTTGTCATCCGGCCAGTCGGCGACCACCGACACCCGCTCGGCCCATTCCGGGATCTCGCGGGCCACGCGTGCTTGTGCCTCCGCGCGCCTCTTTGGGCTTCGCTCGATCATCCAATAGCGGTCCGGCAGCCGGCCGTCGCGTCCCAGGGCCCTTAGGGTATCCACCGCCAGCTGACCGTTTCCCGAGCCCACTTCCATGATGG
>DAHWGZ010000072.1 GCA_027335965.1 Acidiferrobacter sp. | reverse complement strand
GCGCGCATCGCGGTGCTTCCCAGGGGGCTCAAGAACACCAGGATCTGCGCCATGCGCTCGGGACAAGTCGGGGCCCCAAAGCGTGCCCACAGGCTCTCCGGCAGGCGCTCGGATGCCACCGGCGACAGGAAGCGGGCGCGCGCCGATCGCCAAAATGGGGTGGTCGGAAAGATGTGGCGCCACCACGTCCGCCACCGCGAAAGCGTCCGCGGGGAGACCGCGAGCCGATCGGCGACAGCGCGGGCGGCAATCCCTCCTTGCGGCGAGGCCAGCATCAGCGCCAGGGCCACATACACCCGGCGGCCGAGGAACCGCACCGAGGCCGGGGTCGTGCGTGTCTCACACCGCCCACAGGTAAAGCTCAATCGCCAGGCATACTCGGCCCGCACCGCCGCCGGACAGCCGCGTGGCTTGCGGGGGTAATCCGCGACATGCAAGGGCCCCGCGCAGTGGGGGCACCGGCCCCTACGGGCTTCGGCGGCGAGTTCGGCATCGATGCGGGAGAGGAAACGAAAAAACGCGGGGTCCTGCAATAAGCTATGGCACACTAGAGGGGTCTCCTTGGTCTCGAAACCGGAGACTCCCCCGAGGAGGCCTTGGCGATCAAGATCTCTGAGGGGGACTTCCCTTACGTCCCTCACGAAACCTGATCACCACACCCTCTGGGGCCATCAGATACAGTGGCCGTGCTCACCGTTATACGGAAAATGCGCAGACATAAAACTGCAGTTTTATAAAAATGCGGCACCAATACCATCAACAGACGGAGCTTGGATTGCATAGACGTCTTGCTTTCGTAGACCGGCCACGTACGTCACATCCGATCTCCGGCTACTTCAACGTTAGATATTGGTAAACGATGGAAACCATGCGCGATATTATACTTAAATTGATGGCCGTGGCGATCACCGAGGTCTCGGTGATCCTGGCGTTGCATCTGACAGGCGCGCATGGCAACTCAACAAGATTCTCGGTGGTGTTACACATAAGCGAGTTTGCGGTGCCGATTTACTTCTTCAGCGATTTTATGGCGGATTCGATTTTCCAGAACGATGACAATAGAGTACGAGTACCGGCGGCTGCATGGAAATTCCTGGCGATAGTCCTGGGTATAATTGGCGTTATATGCTTCTTTACGGTTGGTAATGGAGGACCGAAGCGATGTGGTGTTGGATGGAGCCGCTGCGCGGAGGAAAACCGGGTATTTTGATCTCCAGGCCTTAAAATGTAGCCTCACCACCTCGAGTCGCACTCCTGGAGCTCCGTCAAGCACGATTTGCACGGCCTCATGTTTACCTGCCAGCACGTGCTGCGCACGCCTTGGATAGCCCCCGGTCTGGTCAAGCCCCCCAAGGTGCAACGGCTCCCACGGCATCATGAGCCAACTCTTATGATAGGTGGCCTAGGACGCTGTCCGGGATTGGGACCGGGGCCTCTGGCCCCGCCACGCATAATCGCGCTCAGGACCCTCCGCCCACCGAGGCGATGATCGTCGCAAGGCGCGCGTTCGTCAGGCGCCTCTGGAAGACGTGGACGCGGCCGTCCTTGGCCCGATAGATCAGGATCGGTGCAAAACGCATCCACGGATTCCCCTCGACCGCGGTCAAGGCCTGGAAGTCCTGGCGCAGAATGCGCTGGGTCTGCGGTTGCGCGGGTACGGGCGTGATGCCGGCGCCGGTCGCGTGCGCGAAACGTGCCTCGCCTTCGCCGAGCACCTGCATGGGTTGCCCCGATTGCAGGATGGCGGCCGCCTTGCCGGTGCTCGTGGGCGACAGGTAGGCGACAAGGATCTGGCGAACCGTCAGCTGATCGCGTCTAATGAGTGGCGCGAGCTGCTCGAAGAGCGCGTGGTTGGGGCGCGAATTGGGGTCGATGAAGTCGTAGAGCACCTTGGGCCCGTGACCGGCCGCGACCCAATGGAGCCCACTTATGTGCTGATAGAGTAGCGTCCCGCTGCGTTGCCAACCCATGCCGCGCGCATGCGCGTTGGTGATGAGGAGCGCGACCAGCGCAAGCCCCGCCAGCGCCTCTGTGCGCCGGCTCCTGGGGCGGAAGTGGTGCGTCCGCGACTGCTGTCCTGACATCGATTCAATCCTCCGTGCGAAAAGACGGATACGCGGCTCATGCGCCCAGCCGGGCGTCCGCATAGGCGCGGCTTCCTGGATCGGGAGCATCTTCTTTAAGGGGAACGCCGCTGGCGCCGCCATCTCTTTATTATCGGCAAGTCCCATGACCTGTCGCAAGGTAAAACGGCGCGTATTATCCAACGATCATCGCGCGGAGACCTGTCTTGGATCCCGCGCGACGTGGTACACGCCGCGCATGCATGATACGCTTCCCTGCGTGTGCCCTGGCGGTTGTCTGAACGAAGTCCGTGAACCCGAAGGCCTTTTTGTCCCAAGAAAGCGATGAGCGGCGGCTCTTTGCGACACGCATACGCGTCGCCGTGGGGGTGGCGCTCGTGCTGCTGCTGGCCCTCGTGGGGCGCCTGGCCTACATCCAGATCGGACGGCACGCCCATTACGCGGCGCTCGCCCGCGACAATCTGTCGCGGCCACTACCCCTGCCACCGGCGCGGGGCCTAATTCTGGATCGCCATGGCGTGGTCCTCGCCGGCAACTTCCCCGCCTACACCGTATCGATCGCGCCGCGCGCCGTTCCCCATCTCACACAACTGCTGGCTCGCCTCAAGGGCCTCATCGGCTTTAGCAACCGAGACCTCCAGCGCTTTCGACACGCGGTCCAGACGCACGATTCGGCTGATTTTCTGCCGCTGCGCCGCAATCTGACGAGCGTCGAGACCGCGCGCCTGGCGGCGCACCTGCCGCAATTGCCGGGCGTGCGCCTGCAGGCGCAATTGCGCCGCAATTATCCCCTGGACGGGCTGGCGGACCCGGTGGTCGGATACGTGGGCCCGATCACCACGGCGGAGGCGGCACACCATGTCCGGCGGGACGCGGGCTTTCAAGACATCGGACAGACCGGCATCGAGCACCTGTACCAGCGCGATCTCATGGGGCGCATGGGCTTCAAGGACGTCGAGGAGAACGCCCGCGGACGCGAGGTCCGGGTCCTAAAGCGCGTGCCGGGGCGCCCCGGCGACAACCTCTACCTGACCATCAGCGCTCAGATGCAGGCGGTTGCCGAGCAGATGTTCAAGGGGCGCCGGGGGGCCGCCGTGGCCTTGAATCCGCGCACCGGGGCGGTGCTCGCGCTCGTGAGCAGCCCCACCTACAACCCGAATCCCTTCGTGCTGGGGATCAGCCGGCGCCGTTATGCCAAACTCGCGGGCAATCCGCGCGGCCCCCTGGACAATCGCGCCCTGAACGGTCTCTACCCGCCAGGCTCCTCGATCAAGCCGTTCTACGCCTACGCCGCGCTCCAGACCCATTGGTTTCACCCCCGTCGGCGGGTCTTGTGCCGGGGAACCTGGCACATCCCCGGCAACAATCACATTTTTCATGACTGGTTGCCGTGGGGCATGGGGCGCATCGGGCTTGAAAAGGCCCTCGAGGAATCCTCGGACGTCTATTTCTACAAGCTGGCCTACCGCATGGGCATCATCCGCATGGCGCGCTATCTCGAGGATTTCGGATTCGGGCACGCCACCGGCATCGACCTCCCCGGGGAGTCGGCAGGGACCGTACCGACGCCGCAGTGGATTAAGGCCCACGACTCGCCCTGGTACGAGGGCGAGACCATCATCACCGGCATCGGACAAGGGCCGCTGCTGGTGACGCCCCTGCAGTTGGCGAATGCCATGGCGACGCTCGCCCATCATGGAGTGCGCATGCGCCCGTACGTGGTGAGGGCCGTGCAGAACCCGCTCACCAAGGCGGTCCATTACGTGAAGCCGCACGCCGATCCCGCGATCCCCCATCATCGCCCGGGTAGCGACACCTTGCTTGTGGATGACCTGACACACGTCATCTCCGGATCCCTGGGAACGGCGCACATCATCGCCCATCGGCTACCCTATGCCGTGGCCGGAAAGACGGGAACGGCACAGCTCTGGAGCGCGCCGGCAAAGGGCAAGTATAAAGGCCCGCGACTCCATTCGGACGCGCTCTTTACCGCCATGGCCCCGGTCCCGGACCCGCGCATCGTGGTGGCGGTGGTGCTCGAGCATGCCGGATTCGGGCTGCATTCGGCGATTCCCACAAAGATCGCCCGAGCGCTCATCAATCTGGACCTGTTGGGGCATGTGCATGTCCGCCATGCCCCAAAAACCCTGGTGGCGCGCTTTGCCAAGGAGCGGCGCCTGAATGCGCGCGCGCTGATGCTCGAGGCGCGCACGCGCCGGGCGCCATCGATGTCGAAGGATCAGGCCGGCTGAGAAGACCAGACCGCTTGTGAGCCGCCCCATGGTGAGCGGGCTTCGATCATCCATGCCACATCGAAGCCGTTTACCATTCGCTTATTATCGATTCCCACCGGCAATCGCCCCGGATCCAACGCCTCTTGTGATCCACCCGTTCGAGGCGCAACCTATTGCGTCCCCATGGTATCCGGAAGGAACGACAGTCGATGGTGGTGGCGGTGCGCGCGGCCTTGGATGATGCGGGCTTTCAGCCGAAGTTTCGCCGGACCCACGTGCCCGATGTCGGACGCGGCCGCCGGGAAGCCATCGAGCCCAGGCGCCGGCGACTCATTCATGCAGGATTCCCCGCCGGCTTGAACGACGCCTTCACCCGCAGCGGTTTGCGCCGCGCGCCGCTCGAGGAGGCATCGATCCTTGTCGCCGCGCATCGCCGCTTTGCGGCCACCTGCGCCGCGCCCCCGGCGCGCGAGGAAATCCCCGGCGACGAGGAGAGAGGGGTCGAAGAGAGGCCCGCCGCCGGCGTGGCGGCGAACGCAGGCCGCGTCCCTTCAAGGGCCTGTCGGGACTGGTACCGACAACCATTTCCCGAATCGTCGCACCGAGCAATTCCGGACAATCCCGTCTACAATTGGAAGCGTAGCGCGATTTTTGATTCCGGGAGTCCCCCTTGACCGTTGCCAATCCACTGGCTGATGCCGCTGTGCAGGCCGAACGCGAGGCCTTGACCGCAGCCTTGCTGCAGGCCGCGGCGCATCTCGCCCAGGGACAGGATGCCGAGGGTATCCTGCGGCCATTCTGCGAGGCCCTGGTGGCGGCCTCGCGCCACATTCGGCTCGCATGGATGTGGCTTGGCACCCCGGAAGCCACGATCATCCGCCCAGCCTACGTCGTGGGCCCCGCCCACGAGTACGCCCGGGCCCTGGTATTGGGGGCAGACGAGGCCACGCGCTCTTTAAGTCCAGGCCTTAGGGCATTGGCGAGCGGGCGCCCCATCATAGCCACCGTCCGATCGGACCCCACCTTCGCGCCTTGGCGCGCCGAGGCCTTGCGTCATGGCCTGGAGGTGAGCGCGAGTTTTCCGTTCGGCGAGGCGGATGACAATCAGCGGGGGCTCGTGGCGATCTATGCCGATCAGGCGGATTATTTCACGCGCCTTGGTCTGAATCCCTTCGTCGCATTTCAACATTTGGCGCAGGTGGCATTGACCTAGGCGGTCTTGCGCGAACGCCTCAATACGCTCGCCACCCAAGATTGTCTGACCGGGCTTTTGAACCGCGGGGCCATGCAGGCGGCGCTGGAACGCCACCATGCCAAGGCCCAACGCCAGCAACAGCCCTACTGCCTGCTGCTGCTCGATATCGACCGATTCAAGCTCATCAATGATGGTTACGGCCACGTGGTGGGCGACAACGTGATCCGGGACGTCGGGAAAGTCCTTCAAGAAATGTTGCGTCCGGCAGACCGGGTCGGACGATGGGGTGGGGAAGAGTTCCTGTGTCTGTTGCCGGGGACCGATTGCGCCGCGGGCAACCGTGTGGCCGAGGACCTGCGCGTGCGCATCATGGACCACACCTTCCCCGCCGGAATCGTGCGCACGGCGCGCGCCACGGTGAGCCTGGGGCTTGCCTGCTTCCCCACGGACGGCAGCAATCTGGAGGAATTGTTGAACCATGCCGATATGGGGCTCTATGAGGCCAAGCGCGATGGGCGCAACCGCGTGGCGCGGGCGAGCGACCGGGGCCGCAGCCTGTTTGCCACGGCCCAGCAACTCGAGGCGGCGCTCGCGTCGGGGCAGGTGCGGCCAGCCTACCAGCCGATCGTGGCCTTGAACGACGG
Organism: Acidiferrobacter sp.; assembly: GCA_027335965.1. Next base: position 1,631 of record DAHWGZ010000072.1, on the reverse strand, counting down.
ACACATCATGGCCAAGGAGGCCCTCGCGCGCATCATCACGCCGGAGGGCGTGCTGGAGGCCGAACACTTCATCGAGGCGGCCGACCGCTTTCAGTGGCTCCACAGGCTCGATCACGACATGATCGGGCAGGTCATCGAGCACTGCGCGGCCGAGCGCAAGGCCAGGCACCCGCGCATTGCCTATTTCGTGAATGTCTCCACCGATCTTTTACACCACGCGGAACGGGTGCAGGATCTTCTCGACCGCATCACGCGCACGACGATGCCGTGCTGCACGAACACCGACACCGAGAAGCCCTTGGTCATCGAGATCACGGAACGGCAGTTCCTGGGTGATTTCGATGCCGTGCGCCGGACGCTGGCCCCGTTTCTCGCCTTCGGCATCCGGCTTGCCCTGGATGACTTTGGCAGCGGCTACTCGTCTTTTCGCTACCTCACCGAACTGCCATTTGCCTTCGTCAAGCTCGATCGCGGACTCGTGAACCGGGTCCAGACCGCGCAGGGGCGGCGCATCCTCCGCGGACTCCAGGACCTCGCGGGCGACCTCGGATTTCGCACCATCGCCGAGGGAGTCGAGGACGAGGACTGCGCCGACGCCCTGGCGGCCATCGGCATCGACTGGGCGCAGGGCCAGTACTTCGCTGCGCCGCGCTTCGAGGATACGCGCGAAACGGGCTAAGGGGCCCGCCAACGCCGGCAAGCGGTGGCCGGTGGCGCGATGGCGTTTGGGCAGGGACCTTGCCGGACAACGTCACGATCCCCTGCCAGCGCTAAGGGCGCATCAGCGCGGCAAAGGCCTCGTAGATGGTCTCCGGGGGCGGCGGGCAGCCGGGGATCATGAGATCCACGGGAAGCACGCGGTCCACCGCGCCCACGGTCGCGTAATTGGCGGTGTAGACCCCGCACCCGCATGCGCAATCCCCTAAGGCGACGACGCGCTTGGGATCGGGTATGGCGTCATAAGCGATACGCAAGGGATCGGCCATGGCGCGCGTAACCGGGCCCGTGGCCAGCAGGATATCGGCATGGCGCGGGCTTGCCACCAGGCGCACCCCGATACCCGCGAGATTATAGACCGCGTTGCCGAGGGCCTGGATCTCGAGCTCGCAGCCATTGCACGAACCGCTATCGACATGGCGCACGGCAAGCGAGCGCCCGAGCTCGGTCACCAATGACGCCGGGGTTGTCCGCGCGCCGCACCGCGGCCTCGGGCGAGCGCTGGGCCAGCGGGGAAGGATGCCGGTTTTCAGGATTTGGCGTAGCAGTTTGTGCATGGCGATTAGAGGTCGTGGCCGCTATAGGCGAGATTGAAGGATTTGTTGATGAGCGGGAAATCCGGGACGAGTTCGCCTGGCGCCACGTGCTCAAGGAGCGGCCAGTTCTGCCAGGAGGGGTCATGGATATGGACATGGTGGCTCCCAAGGCCCGGCGCGCGCATCACCGCGGCCAGGATCGGCCCGCGCCAACCCTCCACGGCGCCGAGCCCCAATACGCCCCGCGGCGGGCCGCAGGGCACGCGCGCCGGGCCGCCCGGAAGCGCGGCGAGGATCGCGCGGATAAGCCGCAAGGACTCATAGATCTCATCGAAGCGCACCGCGACGCGCGCGGCGACATCACCCCCGGCGCGCGTC
>DAHWGZ010000071.1 GCA_027335965.1 Acidiferrobacter sp. | reverse complement strand
TGCGTATCTCGACCTCGTGCTGCGAGATCAACTGCGGCGGCCAGGCCGACATCGCGGTCAACATCCAGCATACCAAGCCGCCGCGCATCAACCATGACGCCGTGGGCAACGTCTGCGAGCGGCCGACGGTGGTGGCGCGGTGTCCGGTGGCGGCGATCCGCCCGGCGCTCGTAAACGGCAAGCCCTCGCTCGAGATCGACGAGCGCAAGTGCATGTGCTGCGGGGCGTGCTATCCGCCCTGCCCGCCGATGCTCATCAACGACCCGGAGAACTCCAAGATCGCGATCTGGGTGGGCGGCAAGCACGCCAATGCGCGCAGCAAGCCGACCTTCCACAAGCTTGCGATCGCGAACCTCCCGAACAACCCCCCGCGTTGGCCGGAAGTGGCGGCGGCGGTGAAGGCCATCATCCATGCCTACAAGGACGATGCCCACGACTGGGAGCGTCTGGGTGAGTGGATCGATCGTATCGGCTGGCCGCGGTTCTTCGAACTGACGGGCCTGCCGTTCACGAAGTTCCACATCGACAACTGGCGCGGCGGGCGCGGCAGCCTGAACGCCTCGGCGCATCTGCGCTTCTAGGCGGGAGGTGCGGATGAAGATCGGCATCCTGGTCAACGAAGGCCCCTACACCCATCAGGCCTCGGACTCCGCCTACCAGTTCGCGGTCGCGGCCCTGAAGGCCGGGCACAAGGTGACGCGCGTGTTTTTCTACCACGACGGGGTCCAGAACGGCTCCTCGCTCACCGAGCCCCCGCGGGATGATCGCCAGATCGTCGAGCGCTGGGGCAAGCTCGCCGCCCAATACGAGGTCGATCTCGTGGTGTGCGTGGCGGCGGCCCTGCGGCGCGGCATCCGCGAGCAGAATCTCGCCGAGGGCTTCCGCATCTCGGGGCTCGGGCAGCTCGTGGAGGCCGGTATCCAGAACGATCGTCTCGTGGTGTTCGGGGACTAAGGGGGGGTTATGAGCGAAGAGGACGGCGACACATCGGGAATCGTCAAGCGGTTCCTGTTCGTGAACCGCAAGGCCCCCTACGGCACGATCTACGCGCTGGAGGCCTTGGAGGTGGTGTTGATCAGCGCCGCCTTCGACCAGGACGTGAGTCTCGCGTTTCTGGACGACGGCGTCTACCAGGTGCTCTCGGGCAATGACCCGTCGGGCATCGGCATGAAGAACTTCTCGCCGACCTATCGGGCGCTCGACGACTACGACATCACCAAGCTCTACGTGGAGCGCGAGTCGCTCGTCGAGCGCGGCTTGCCGGAAGACGGCTTCGTGGTGCCGGTGAATGTCGTGTCGCGCGCCGAGATGGCGGCGATCATGGGTCAGCAGGACGTGGTTCTGTCCTTTTAAGAGATCAGGAGGGGAGATGTTGCATACCGTGAACAAGTCGCCATTCGCAGCCGCGACGCTCACACAGTGCCTCGGGCATCTCACCGACGGGGCGGCGGTGCTCCTGATCGAGGATGCGGTGGTGGGGGGAGTCTCGGGCACGGCGTCCGGCGCGCTTCTCGCCGAGTGCCTGAAGGGGCACAAGGTCTATTGCCTGGGCCCGGATCTCATGGCCCGCGGCATCAGCGAGGGGCGGTTGGTGAAAGGGATACAGACGGTGGATTACGCGGGGTTCGTGCGGCTCGTGACCGAGCATGACGCCGTGCAATCGTGGCTTTAAGCGCAATCAACGGGGTGAGGAGTTCATCATGGCATACGAAGTCGACGGCAAGACGATAACGGCCGACGAAGAGGGCTACATCGTCAATCTCGCGGACTGGAGCGAGCCCCTGGCGGCGATCATCGCCAAGAGCGAGGGTCTGGAAATGACCCAGAATCACTGGGAGGTCGTGAACTTCCTGCGCGAGTACTACAACGAGTTCCAGATCGCGCCCGCGATCCGCGTGCTCACCAAGGCGATCGGCAAGAAGTTGGGCCCGGACAAGGGCAACAACAAATACCTCTACGACCTCTTTCCTTATGGGCCGGCCAAGCAGGCCTGCAAGATCGCGGGGCTGCCGAAGCCCACGGGCTGCATCTAGGGCCGGGCGCGCCGCCCGGTCGGCAAGGGCCGATCGCGGCGCGCAGGCTTCCGGCTAAGGGGATCAGGAGGGCGTCATGTCGGCGTGGACCATAGCATATGCGGTGCTCTTGTATGTGGCCTTCACGGTGTTGGTGGGGGGCGTCGTCTACAAGATCGGGATCTATGCCATGACGCCGGCGCCTTTGCGTATACCGACCATGCCCGCGCCGCGCACGCGCAGCGGGGTGGCGATCCGCATGGGGCGCGAGGTGGCGCTCTTCGCGAGCCTCTTTCGCGGCGACAAGTGGGCGTGGATCTGGAGCTACCTCTTCCATGTGAGCCTCCTGCTCGTGCTCATCCAGCACCTGCGCTACGTGCTCGTGCCGGTGCCGCAGTGGCTGGTCTTCGAGTCGCCGTTTGGGAGCTACGCGGCGTTCGTGCTGCTCATCTCGCTCGCGGGCCTTCTCGGGCGCAGGCTTGTGATCGCGCGGGTCCGGTTCGTGACCGCGCCCTCGGATTATCTGATGCTGGTGCTGTTGCTCGTGATCGCCGCCACCGGCGCGCTCATGCGCTTTTCGGACCGCGCCAACATCGTGGGCTTCAAGGAGTTCATCCAGGGGCTCATGGCGCTGCGCCTCATGCCCCTGCCGCTAAGCCCGCTCATCATGGTTCATGTGGCCTCGGTCGCGGGGCTCATGCTGATCTTCCCGTTCAGCAAGCTCCTGCATGCCCCCGGGGTGTTCTTCAGTCCGACACGCAATCAGGTGGATTCGAGCCGCCTGGAGGCGCAGGGGGCGGGGGATGCGTCAACGGCCGACGCCGGCGCGCGTCCCGAGGCGCCGGCCCCGGCGATGCGTGAGGGGGTGCGATGAGCGACCACATAGAGGCCCCGGCCCTTCAAGACTACGTACCGACCCCGGAGCTCCAACCGGGGGCGATGGCGGGGTTGAAGCCCTTCAAGGCCTCCCCCGAGCATCAAGCGGCGCTGGGCTTCCCCGGCAAGCTCGTGGAGGACTGGAAGGAGGTGGCGATCCGCAGGCTCGGCGAACTGGTCGACGGTTCGCGGGCCCTACGGGTGTATCTCGACTCCTGCGTGAAATGCGGGGCGTGCACCGACAAGTGTCATTACTTCCTCGGCACCGGCGACCCGCGCAACATGCCGGTGGCGCGCCAGGACCTGCTGCGGCGGGTCTACCGGCGCTATTACACCTGGGCGGGACGCTGGTTTCCGTGGCTCGTGGGGGCCACCGATCTCACCGAGGAGGTGTTGGACTCCTGGTACAGCTACTACCACCAGTGCTCGCAGTGCCGGCGCTGCTCGGTGTTCTGCCCCTTCGGCATCGACACCGCCGAGGTATCGATGGCGGCGCGCGAGATCTTAGACAGCGTGGGCGTGGGCCAGAAGTACTGCAACGAGATCCTGGGCAAGGTCCACAAGATCGGCAACAACTTGGGGCTGCCCGAGCCCGCCCTGCGCAACACCGTGGAGGGCCTGGAAGAGGACGTGAAGGACGCCACCGGGGTGGACGTGCGCTTCCCGGTGGATGTGGTGGGCGCCGAGGTGCTGCTCATCACGCCGTCCGCGGACTTCTTCGCCGAGCCGCACATCGACGGCCTGATCGGCTACGCCAAGGTGTTTCACCAGGCCGGCATCAGCTGGACCTTGAGCGCGCAGGCCTCGGAGGCCGCCAATTTCGCGATGTTCATCGGCAGCCGCGAGCAGATGCAGAAGGTCGCGCAGCGCGTGCGCGACGCCGCCATCGCGCTCAAGGTCAAGCGCATCGTGGTCGGCGAGTGCGGGCACGCCTGGCGCGTCGCCTACGCCTTCTGGAGCACGCTCATAGGGCCGCTCGACTTCCTCGACCCGCGCTATCCGCGCCCGCAGCACATCTGCGAGGTGACAGACGGCCTGATCGCGCGCGGGGCCTTGAAGCTCGACATGTCCGCCAACGACGACAAGGTCGTGACCTTTCATGATTCGTGCAACGTGGCGCGCGCCACGCGCATGGGCGACCGCCCCGGCGGGCAGTTCACGGTGCCGCGCTCGGTGATCCGCTCGGTGTGCGCGCATTACGTCGACATGGACCCCGCGACCATCGGCGACCGCACCTTCTGTTGCGGCGGCGGCGGGGGGCTTTTGACAGACGACCTCATGGAGTTGCGCGTGAAGGGGGCGCTGCCGCGGGTGCAGGCCCTGAACGCCGTGGTCCAGGACAAGAAGGTGACACACATGGCGGCGATCTGCGCGATCTGCAAGACGCAGTTCAGCAAGGTGCTGCCATATTACGGGCTGCCCCGCGAGATGGTGATCAGTGTCCATCAGCTGGTCGGGGATGCCATCGTTTTGGGTGCCAAAGAATAGCCGTCATATAAGGGGATGAGCATGGCCAATGAGACGCACACCGCGGAAACGAGCCGCACCTTCCGGCGCTACCGGGACGGGGACTCGCAGCCCGAGCACTGGCAGGAATACATCTTCAAGGCCGGCTGGTCCTACAAGTGCCCGGTCTATGTGCAGCGCACGCCGACCTGCCAGAACGGCTGCCCGGCGGGCGAGGACATCCGCGGCTGGCTGGACGTGGTGCGCGGGCTCGACAAGCCGCCGGCGGACGTAAGCTGGCAGGAGCACGCCTTCCGCAGGCTCACGCGCGCCAATCCGTTCCCGGGCATCATGGGCTATGTGTGCCCGGCGCCGTGCGAGGATGGGTGCAATCGCCGGGCGGTCGAGGACCGCGTCGGCATCAACGCCGTCGAGCAGTTCATAGGCGAATCCGCCCTGACGGGGCGCTTTAGCTTCGCGAAGCCGGCGAAGGAGAGCGGCAAGCGCGTGGCCATCATCGGCGGCGGTCCGGCGGGCCTCGCGTGCGCCTATCAGCTGCGCCTGAAGGGTCACGCGTGCACGATCTTCGAGTCGCGCGGGAAGCTCGGCGGCATGCTGCGCTATGGCCTGCCCAATTATCGCACGCCGCCCGCCGTGGTGGAGGGCGAGATCCAGCGCATCTTGGACCTCGGAGTGACGGTCAAGACCGGCGTGCGCGTGGGCCACGACGTGAGCTTCGCGGACATCGACCGCGATTACGACGCGGTGTTCTGGGCGATCGGCACGCAGGTCGGCCGCATCCCCGAGATCCCCGGGGCCCATGCCGAGAATTGCATAGGCGGCATCGAGTTTCTGCGCGAGTTCAACGAGGGGCGCCTGCCCTCGGTGCCGCGGCGCATCGTGGTCATAGGCGGCGGCGACACCTCCATCGATGTCACCACCGTGGCGCGCAAGGTCGGCGGCTTCTCGGGGATGAAGCCCGACGGCTCGCCGCTCACCTACACCGCCGACATGGTCACGCAGGCGGCCATCCACAGCGGCCAGAAGGTGACGTTGACCTCGGTGCTGCCCACCAAGAAACTGAAGGCCTCGGAGCGCGAGGTGGAAGACGCGCGCTCCCTGGATGTCGCGATCATCGGCAACATCATGCCGCTGTCGGTGACCCTGGACCGCGACAAGCGGGCCTGCGGGGTGCGCTTCGCGCCTTGCGAGCACACCAAAGACGGCAAGCGCGTGCGCGCCGCCGGCGATGAGATCGAGATCGAGGCCGACCTCGTGGTGTTCGCCATCGGCCAGGTGGCCGACATGAAGGGCCTGGAGGCGCTCGACAACGGCCGCCATGCCATCGCCCCGGGCCCCGGCCTGCAGGTCATAGGCAACCCCAAGCACTTCGTGGGCGGGGACATCATCGTGCCGCATCTGCTCGCGACCGCCGTGGGACACGCGGCGGTGGCCGCCGAGGGCATCGATGCCTACTTGAACGGCCAGCCGGTGCCGCGCCGTCCGCATGTCGATAAGCGCCATTTCGAGATCCGCGAGGCGCTCCCCAAGGGCGCGAAGCCCGTCGATGGAGTGGTGACGAGCCCGGAGGCGGTGCACAACTTCGAGAACCGCGCGCACCGCGAGGTCATCGAGGCGGAGGACCTGTTCCTCGCGCACTTCGCCACGACCCCGCGCATCGAGCGCACCGAGCGCAGGCTCTCCGAGCTCTTTGCCGACGGCGGCACGCGCATCGCGCCGCTCGACGAGGCGCAGGCGGTGGCCGAGGCCAAGCGCTGCATGAGCTGCGGGCTGTGCCTCGAATGCGACAACTGCGTGGTGTTCTGCCCGCAGGTGGCGGTGAAGAAGGTGCCGCGCGACCAGAAGGCGCTCGGCTATTACGTGACCACCGACTACACGCGCTGCATAGGCTGCCACATCTGCGCGGACGTCTGTCCGGCCGGTTACATCCAGATGGGACTGGGGGAGTGAGATGCACGCTCGGGCGGCGGTGCTGGCGGTTCTTTCGGTGGTGCTCGCGCTGGGCGCCGTGTGGGCGGGCCATCGGGGACCCGTGCCCATGCCGGTGATCCCGCGGGCCCCCGGGCACTGCGTGCTGCAGACCTCGACCATGCGCCGCACGCACATGATGCTGCTGCGGGCGGTGCGCGAGGCGATCGTGCGGCATGACGCGCAGGACACGCGCTTTCGGATCACGCACTGCGTGGCCTGCCACGTCGAGCATACCGCGAGCGGCCGGCCGATCCCGGTCAACGCCCCCGGGCAGTTCTGCGCGACTTGCCATACCTACGTCGGCGTGCATCTCGATTGCTTCGCGTGCCACGCGGCGGTCCCGAGGAATCCCATGAAGTTTGGCGGCATCGGCGGTTCGAATGCGGTGCAGGCGGCGTTTCGCATCCCGCGAGCGTTGCGGGGCCGCTTTCAGGCCGGTGGCGCGGGAGGGGCACGATGAACGACGAACGACGCGACCGGCCGGTGGAAGACGGGGTCGAGGGGGCGGAGGCGCCGGATTCCGCGCGCCGCAGGCTCTTGAAGATGGCAGGCGCCGCGGTGGCGCTGACGCTCGCGCCCGGGGTCACGGTGCTGGCCCGCGATCTCGTGATGAAGGGCGGGCGCCGAGCGGGCTCGCCCGTGCGCTACGGCCTTTTGATCGACGCCAACGCCTGCAAGTCCGGCTGCGACGCCTGCGTGCGCGCCTGCCAGGACTACAACGGGCTGTCCCACGACCCGGGCCCCGACAACGCCCAGTGGATCCGCAAGGTCACGATCACCGATCCCGGCACCGGATTCACGCGCAGCTTCCCGGTCATGTGCCAGCACTGCGAGAACGGGGCGTGCGTGGATGTGTGCCCGACCGGGGCCTCGTTCCGGCGCCCCGACGGCATCGTGCTCGTGGACAAGCACCGTTGCATCGGCTGCCGCTATTGCCTGATGGCCTGCCCCTACAAGGCGCGCTCCTTCGTGGGGCGCGTGGTGAAAGACCAGCGGCCGTGGGCGCCGCGCGGCAAGGGCACCGCCGAGGGCTGCACGATGTGCGTCGAGCGCGTGATGAAGGGCAAATTGCCGGCGTGTGTGGCGGCCTGCAAGCGGGCGGGCCACAAGGCCATGATGTTCGGGAATCTGCACGATCCGAAGAGCGAGATCGCGGTGCGGCTCTCGAAGGTTGCGACCACGACCATACGCGCCGACCTCGGCATGGGGCCGGGCGTGCACTACCGGGGGATTTGAGGGTGGCCAGCGGGACCGGAGGAGCGATGACGAAGGTGGCCTATCGGGAGATCGCCGGGCGCAGCGCCGGCTACTGGGCGGCGGTTGTGGCCTGCGCGCTGATGGCGGCGGTGGGCGTGGCCTCGGCGCTCTACATGCGCGCGGAAGGTCACCACGTGACCGGCATGAACAACCAGATCGTGTGGGGCATGCCGCATGTGCTGGCGGTGTTTTTGATCGTCGCCGCCTC
>DAHWGZ010000070.1 GCA_027335965.1 Acidiferrobacter sp. | reverse complement strand
CGCTGCGCGAACGCGCCGAGGACATCCCGGCGCTTGCGGCGCATCTTGCCGCCAAACTGAGCATGGGTCGCCCCTTGCCACTCACCCCCGCGGCCTTGGCGACACTGAAGAGATATCCCTTCCCCGGCAACGTCCGCGAACTCGAGAACATCATGGAACGGGCGCTGACCTTGTGCGAGAGCGGCGAGATCGATGTGGCGGACCTGCGCCTGCCCGGGCATGATGCCCAGGGTCTACCTGGCAAAGTCGCCGAGTCGGAGGCCTCGCCCTTCGATACCGGTGATTACAAAGGGGAACAGTCGCTCGACGAGCACCTGGCCCAGGTCGAGCGCGCGGCAATCGAAAAGGCCCTGCGCGACACCAACCAGAACAAGACCGCCGCTGCCCGTGAGCTCGGCATCACCTTCCGCGCCTTGCGCTATAAGCTCGAAAAGCTCGGCATCGAATAGCCGGGAACCTGTTCAAACCCCTGCCACGAGGCCTTCCATGCGCAATCGCCGCGCGCCCCAAGGGGCGCGCGGGCGCCATCCCCTACAACAACTGCCGCCAGCCAGCCGGTCCCTCGACCGGCGGACCTGGGGTCCTGTCTGAGGGCGGAAGTGTCGGTAGATGGCCATTATTACCAGTATTATTATTACCACCAGCACCAACACCGCCCCCCTGCGACGAGGGCGGCAATGCCCCCAGGGAAGATGCCGTCTGGATGCGCATCTGACCATCGAAGATCGCGAGCGCCGGGGTGTAGGCGGTGCCCGCGCCCACGAGGATCGGCCCGGTAATGTAGTTGCCCTGCGCATCCTGATAGGTGTCACTAGGAAATGCGCCCGAACCGAGCTGGTAGAGGTAGAGATAAGCCGTGGGCTCCGCGCAGGGATTCTGCGAGGTGCTGGCCGGCGGAACGGTGACCGGCAACATGACCCCGCCATTTACGATAAGTGCGCTACTGGTAATCGCAGATCCCGTGGGCAACGCGGCAATCGCCGGATCGGAGACATAAGCCCCACTGGTCGGATCCCATGAGTCGCCACCGGCACTCGGGTTCGTGCTGACCGTGGTCGTCCACAGCGGTTGCCAACCCGACGAGCCGTTTTCGAGCAGGGTCAGGCGGGTTGCCGACTGCAGCCGCAGATACTCGATGCCGTTATAGATCGCCCCGCCGATGGCTGTGAGCAAGGACACGCCGTCCGAGGTCGACGCCGAACTCCCGAAATTGGCCGCTACCGCGGAATTGCCCGAGGCGTTATTCAAGACCGTCCATGTGCCACTCGATGCGAAATTGGAAAGGCCCCCGTTGGTCGCAAACGCCGGGGCCTCCCAGACATTGGATGAACCGTCGCCCACGAACATGTTGCCGCTGGCGTCGACATAGGGTTGCGTGCTGGCCGCAAACGGCAGCGTATAGCTCTTGCTCACGCCCGTACCGACATCGGTCACCACCAGGCTGCTCGTGACCGTGGCCCCGCTCGTGACTGTGAGCACGGTCGCCATATAGGCCGTTCCCGAGGACGGGCTTGGCCGAAATACCGTCGGTGTGGTACCCGGGTTCGGCTCGGTCGCGTTCGCGGTGTCGACCTCCCACGCCTCGCTATTCAAGGTCGCAGCGAACGTGTTGGGCGAGGTTCCGGATGCGGCATCAGTCAACTGCAAGGCATATTGGACCATCCCCTGCCCCGCCACCCCGACGATATAGGTCCACCAGTTGCCGTTGGCATCCTGGGCATCAACGGCGCGCACCCCACCGCCCATATTCGAGTTCTGCCAGAATGTCGAGTATCCCTGGAGATACTGCAGCATGATCCTCGGGATCCATCCCCATACCAGGGCACCGGTATTGGCATCGGCTGCGTACACGAAGCCATCATTGTCTCCGAACACGACGATGGGTTCGCGTCCCTGCTCGTTCTGCGCATAGGCCTCGTAGCTTGAATCGCTCAACAACCCGCCGTTGCTGGGTGGCCCCATATAGACCGGTGGTATCGATGCCGTCATGCCCCAATACCAGGAGCTCGCGCGGCCGCCCAGATAGGCGCCGCTGTTGTAGGATGGGTTTATGGTGTAATCGATGATGTCGCTGACCGTAAGATTTGGCGGCAGCGTGCCAAATGCGCTGCTATTGGCGGCGTTATTGAGGCCCGTGAGCGGCGTGATCGGTCCGACGGTGGCCGGCGCGACCGCCGCGCCGGTCGAATACAGGTTGGTCGACCGCAAAGCGCTGTTCTGGGAGGTCGTGGCGGTGTTCCCGAGCTGCCCCTCGATATCCCAGGACGGGATCGTGCCGACATTGCCGTTCGCCTGGATCGGGAATGCCACCAGATCCCCCTCGCCGAGTTTCGGCGTACTAGTCACCGTGTATTCCAAGGAATTCACCCCAAGGCTCGCGCTTGAGCCGCCGTTGGCCGAAAATACTTGGGCCTCGATGCTATTTAGGATGGCGGCAAAGGCCTGCTGAAACTGGGCCGGACTCTGGGCACTGTAGGGGAGTACAGGCTGACTCGCGGTCCCCCCTTGGCCGGCGGTCGCCAACTGTTCCAGGACGCTGTAACCGGCCTGCGCCTCGGTGGAACACGACGAATTGGCCGACGGCGGGCAATTGATATTGGGGCCGATACCGAGAACATAGGTGTGAATGGACCCGACGCCGTTCTTATTGTTGTTGTAGAGGTTCTGAACGGCCGTGATCGCCTCGTTGACCGCATTGTCGTTCGGCTGCGTCTCCCCATAGGTACTGGCCGCGGCGCTCCCAAGGGGCGGATAGACATGGCCCTTCAATCCCATGGTCGGTTGGCCATCGGTGATGAGGATCACGTATTTGGGGGCGCACGCCGGTTGCGGCCCGCTGGCCCCGGTGAAATATTCGAGCGCGCTCTGCAGGGCGCCGGCCATCGGGGCATATTCGGAATCGGCGACGATGCTCGTCCCGGCCGGGAACTGCTCGGGCGCCAGATCGCTATTGAATTGGCTCAATACGGAACTGAAAGACCCGACCGAGATCATAAGATTGCCCTGCCCCATCTGCGTGACGCCGGTATAACCGGCATAGGGGCTGGAGGTTGCCGAAATGTCTTCGTTGGTCACCGGCGGGGCGTCATACGCCTCGCCGCGCTCCCCATACCAGACCTCGCCGCTGTAGGGCGCATAGCCGGCGCTCGTAGGTGCGGTGGCGTAGACTCTTCCGGTCGAGCGTGAATAGCTTTCATACAACGGGGCGCTATTGACGATCTGATCCTCATATTGCGTGAGCGTGTAGTTCGGCGGATAGGGTCGCGGGCCATCGTAGGTCAGGATGTTGGCGGGGAGACCGGGGGACGCATACAAAACGTCATTGATCTCCGGATCATCGGAGGTGGCGTTGATATAGAGATACTCGCTGCTGGCAAGGCTCCGGCCCATGACCCGCTTAATATTCGTGCAGGCACTGGATGCCACTCCGTAGCAGGGGTTGTAGGCCGAGACCGGATCGGCGGCCAACGGTGAGGACAGGGTATTGCCGTAACCGAAGGCGCCATACTGGGTGACCTTCCCGGTACTGCTCAGGGTGTTGTTGTTGCTCATGTAATACACCCAGGTGTCATAGAGGCTCGGCTTTTTGGCCGTCGAGTAGTCCATCAGGCCCACCTGGAAGGCGTTGCTATTCGAGGGGTTGTTGAACTCCGAGAGCAGGCTTTGCTCGGCGATATTGATCATCGACTCCGAATTATCCTGAAGAGCGCCGCCGGCTTTGACCGTATAGGGTACCGAGCCAGACGGGCAGGTGTCTCCATTGCTTGCGTTGCCGCCCGCACGCGGACTATATCCGCTTGGCACCGGATAACACACGGGTGATGGCCATGCGAGCGGCGGGACCGCGGTGGGCGCAAGCGGCCCGGCGTTGGCGGCGACCGTCCCCGACCCGGACATGATGGCCCCCTGGAGGTTGCCGGCCATGCCCTGGGAGTTGTCGAGGATAATCAAAATCTGCGGCTCCTGACCGGCCGTCAGGATCGCTGCGCGGGCAGCGCCCACGCCCATTCCCGCCGCACAGCCAAGCCATGCGAGGGCCAGTGCCCAAGCGCGCATGCCCCCACGTCTCATGAAGCGTCCCTGGTCGTCCATATCACCCTCCCTCCTTGCGGATCCCGGCCTCGATCAGTACACCATTCTCGATGGTGGTCGTGCCTGGGCGATCACGAAAGGCATAGACATAGGCGTCGTAGACGCGATACGGCGTGGCCGGCGACCCGCTCTCGTAGCCATTCAGGGTCTGCTGGGCGAGACCGGTCGGCTCGATCACGTACTCCACGATAAAGTCTTGGCCCGCGAACGGCACGCCTGAATTGTTGCCGTTCCAGTTCGTCACTACCCCACAGGTCTTGTTCTGGCCACAGTTTTGCCAGAAGGCATTTGTATAGGAGGTGGTATAGACCCCCGGCGGATTAGGGGTAGTCGAGGTGCTTGTGGTGGGCGGGATCGGCCGGACGATTGCCGGCCCACCGTTTGCGGTCGTCGTCGGTGGCGGGTTGTACCACCATGGATAAGCCGACATATTCAGGGTCTCCGGGTAGCCCGGCAAATTCTGCAGGGCCTGGCTCGCGGCCGCAAGACCGACATCGCTTGCCTGCACCTCGGCGGCATTCACGGCAGCGTTCGAGGACACATCGCTGTCGAAACCCACGAAATCCATGAGGCCCAACCCTATGAACGTCAGCGTCAGAATGACAAGTATCGACAAGAGCAACGTGATGCCGCCTTGATGCCCTCGAGCGTGGGAAGTGCCATAGTTCATGGTTACTGGGCCCATATGACGTTTCGTACTGGTATCACAGTCTTGAACACGTGATAAATATAATGCGCGCAATCTCCCCCCAGACAGCCGGTGGTATGATCGGCCGGCAGCGCCGTCGGGATCATGTACGATATCAGGCCGTTATTGTTATTGGGCGCGGTACTGTGCTGGAACAGCGTAATCGCATTTCCGGCGACGGCACCGGCATGCGGCACCACGCGAGTGCTACGCACGAGCAGCACGACCTTCACGGCATCGACATCCCGCCCGGACTGCGTGCCTGGGGCTCCCCATGAGGTCACAGATCCACGTGTCCCATAACCGAATTCCACCTGCATATCCACGACGCCGCGGGCGATGAGCTCGGAGGGGGGCGCGGTTCCGCTGTTTGTGAGCCCGGTATACTGCTGCATATACAAAGACGGTACGCTGTTGTAATCGAAGGCATTCGTGGCCGGGTTGCGTTTGTAGCCGACATAGAAGTTGTCGACAGTAAAGCCCGCCGAGCCGAGATCGATGAAACCCGCATTCTGCAACTGGGCGGCCGTCACACCGGGATCGACGGCGCTGAAGGCCTGCGGCAGATTATAGGCGGATCCGTTATTGCCGGAATTGAACACCACGGTCGAAGTGTTGGTGTTGCTGTTGGTGATCTGGCCGAGCACGCAGCTGGCATTCGGCAGGGTCACGAGAAAGAGATCTTCTGGATTTATGAGCAGGCTGCTCGCCACCTTGATACTTGGGGTCGTAAGGCTCGGTACGCTGCTGATATAAGTGATCGGCGCCGAACCGTAGTTCCCTCCACCACTCACCGTCTGAAGCTCGTAGCTGCCTACCCCGGCATTGACCGGTGTCGCCGACGGATCGTAGGGGTTCAAGATCGCAGGTACCGGACTCTGGGCGCTCACCGGCGCAATCGACAATAAGCCGCCGCTCGAGGACTGGAAGTTGTTGGTGTAGATCTGGGTGCAATTCGTTATCGGCAGGCCATAGCCCGCCGATTCCACGGCCTGGGTGATGAGGGTCATGGCGGTACGCGCCTGCTGCCAGGCATTGCCCTGCGCCTTCGTCTGCCGAAAGGCGTTCGAGGTGCTGATGAACCCCTGGTAGATGCCCACGGCGGCAAGCGCCGAGACGACGAGCGCCACCATCATCTCGATCAGGGTATAACCCGCGCCTCGCGGCCTAGTAACCGACCACCGTCTCAACAACATAGCTTTTGCGGCCTCCGGCCCAGGTGATCGTGATTCGCGCATCGCAAGGGCAAGATCCTGCCGATACCCCAACTCGGGGGGTGACGGTAATCTGCCCATAGCCCCCGGGCGTTGCGCCGGATCCCGGGAGATATTGAAGGGATTGCATCCATGCGCTTACATTTTGGCCGGCGACCGTCGACACCGACGGCGCACCGTTTTTGGTATTGACGTTGTTGTACTGATAAATGCCGAATTGGTCGGCGCGCATCATGCCTATGATCTCCTGCGCGGCGACGTAGGCTTGGGTGAGGCTCTGGCTTGTACGCGAGAGCCCCACGCCGTTTAGCATCATATAGACAATGCCCATCATGCCAATCGCAAACACCGCGAGCGCGATCATGTTCTCGATCAACGTGAATCCCGCGGCGCCGCTGCGGCTGACGGCGCGGTGCCCGCTACGGTTCATTGATTCGCACATGTCGCCACCGGGTTCTGCGCGCCGAGCGGGGCCATGACGCAGGAACGCAAGTCACCCGCCCCGTAATACTTCACAAGCCAGGTGGCGTATTTGGCAGAATCGCTTACCGCCGCGAACGACAGGTATCCGTTGGTGATCGTGGGAGCCCCGCCGCCCTGAGGCGACGCCAGGATCGTGCCATTGGGCATAAGCATCAACGGGAACGTCGCCGTGGCCCCGGCCGAACAGGAGATGCCGGGATAACGCTTCGTGAACGCCAGCGCCGTCATGCTAGGCGCGCTCTGGATCGGGCGGTTATTCATGGTCGGCAGGGTCATGGACCAGGTGCAGCCGCCCACGCCCTGGGCGGTTAGCGCGACGTCGACCTCCTGGTCGGTCCTCAGGGCATAGGCGCGCGCCCACTGGATGTTCTGCTGGAAATCCCCGGCGGCCTCCTGTATGCGCGAATTCACGAGCCATGTCGACATGTCGGGAAGCGCCACGGCGGTGGCGATAGCGGCGATCGCGATGACCACCATAACCTCCACGATCGTAAAGCCGCACACTCGACGGCGTCCGCCCCGTGGCGGGCGGGCCCCAGCCCAGGCCGTGTTTATCCCAAGCCGCGCCCCACCAGGCGCAAACAGGCTCATAGGGGATCTCGCGGCCCCTGCCGGACTGCGCAAGCGCGCGTGTAGGCATCGCCTCGATGACTCGTGTTCGCCCCGTGTCTCATATCATCCGCGCCCCGTCGAGGGCCTTGTTCCTTGAGTAGGTTTAGCACAAACGCGCCGTGTCTCAAGGTGGGGCCGGCCACCCTTCTCATTTCATCCATAGTTTCCGAATGTTGTGGTATCGTTCTATGGCTTCTTCTGAACATAAGGCGGTAAGCGGACACGGGCTCTGGGTATACCCGCCGGAACATCCGGGTCGCCGCACAGTCCATCGCATGGAGGACGAGGCCTACCATGTCGCGCCGCCGATGTGGCAGGCCGGCGTGGCCCCCCAAACCACGCGCCCGCCATGGGCGCGCAGCGAATGAAGCAGACGCCTATCGTCAGCCGCCGTGGGTCACGACCGCGCCGAGCTCGAATATCGGCATATACATGGCCACCACCAGGGTGCCGACGATGATACCCAATACCACCATGATGATCGGCTCCATGAGCGTCGACATGCGTGCCACCGTCTCGCTCACCTCCCCCTCATAGAAGTCCGCGACCTTCTCGGCCATGACCTCGATCGCGCCGGTCTGTTCGCCGATGGCGAGCATATGCACGGCCATGGCCGGAAACACCGCGCTCTCCTTCAGGGAGTCGGTTATGAAGCCACCCTCAAGAACCCGCTCGCGGGCGGCATTGACGGCGCGCTCGATGATGACGTTGTTCGAGATCCGCGACAACGTC
>DAHWGZ010000006.1:22460-29496 GCA_027335965.1 Acidiferrobacter sp. | reverse complement strand
GCAAGAAACTTTTCCGTGACCGGCAGCTGCATGGTGTAGCCGAGCGCTGCGACGCCATGCGGGATGATGGAGATCTTGTGTACCGGCTCTCCGGTAGGAACGCTGGCCGCCGTCAGGGCGTGTCCGGATTCATGAAAAGCGACACGATGCTTCTCCTCGGCATTGAGCACGCGATGCTTTCTTTCGGGGCCGGCCATGATGCGATCTATGGCGGCCTCGAAATCGGCCATGGTCACGGCCTCGTGATCGTGGCGGATGGCGAGGATGGCGGCCTCGTTGGTGATGTTGGCGAGATCCGCCCCGACGAGCCCGGGCGTTCTTTGCGCCACCACCGTAAGATCCACATCGGGGGCCATGGTGATTTTGCGCGCATGCAGCTGCAGGATCTGGGTGCGCGCGACCAGATCGGGCTTATCGACCACGATTTGGCGGTCGAATCGTCCAGCTCGCAGAAGCGCCTTGTCCAGGACCTCGGGGCGGTTGGTGGCAGCCATGACTACCACGCCCGTGGAGGGATCAAAGCCATCCATCTCGGTCAAGAGCTGATTCAGGGTCTGCTCGCGCTCATCGTGCCCGCCCAGTAAGGCGGGCCCGCCGCGGGCGCGCCCGATGGCGTCGAGCTCATCGACGAAGATGATGCAGGGGGCCTTTTCGCGGGCCTGGTGAAACAGATCGCGGACACGGGCCGCGCCCACGCCAACGAACATTTCAATGAACTCAGCCCCGCTAATGTTGAAAAACGGCACCCCCGCCTCGCCGGCCACGGCGCGCGCAAGCAGGGTCTTGCCGGTACCCGGCGCGCCGAGCAGCAGCACGCCCTTGGGCATGTGTCCGCCGAAGCGCTGGATCCGCTGGGGATTTTTCAGAAATTCGATGCTCTCCTTCAGCTCCTCCTTGGCCTCCTCGACCCCGGCGACATCGTCGAACGTGATCTTGGGCAGGGTGTCTGGATGAATGTGCACCCGATTGTCGCCGATATTGAGGAAGCTGCCGGCGCCTTGCATGCGCCGGCCGAGCCAGCCCCAGAACAGGAAAATGAGCGCGAAGGGAAGCACCCATGTCAACAACACGCCGACCCAGCGCGATTCGTGGTGCACCGTGTAAGGGACATGATGAGCGGCAAACAGCGTGGCCAGCGACGGGTTTTCAAGGGGCACGGTGGCAAAGAGCAGCGGCTTGCCGGTCGGGCCCTTGAGGCTCAGGGTACCGGTAATGCGCTGGTGGCCGACGACGGCATTGCGCACGTCGTTTTTCTGGACATATTCCAGAAACTGGCTGTAGGGTATCTCTTCGCGGCGCGGGGGCATGGCGCCCTGCCACACGAGAAAAAGGCCCGTGACGAGCAGCGCGTAGAAGATCAGGTTGGCGTCGGGCCGCAGCCCAAAACGCGGCGGCGGCGCCGGCTCGGGCTTGTTGACCTCGATGCGCGGCTTCTTGTCCGGTTCAGGGCCGAACGCTGCGGACGTCATGGGCGCTCCCAGGGCCGCTTGGCGGCCAGGGCTGGCGCGCGGATGCGGCTACGCGTTTGTCCACTACGATACCAGCCCCGAGCGATCTTGAGTATCCTTGAAAGCTCCATCCGAAGTCCGGGATGCCGGGCAATATCAGCACCCATGTCCGCGCGGCCGACGGCGTGGTAGACGGCGGCGTATGCGTTAGGCAGGCCCGGGCGCATCGGATTCTGAGACCACGGCAGGTCGGCGTTTCTGGACGCATACATAGGTGGCGTGCCGGGTATTTTGCGCCTAAAGTGATATGAGCGTGTCTGGCAGCGGCCTTTTACCGGAGAGGTGTCATGGAGCCGGTGTTGCTGATCGTCTTTGACGGCTTCGGCGTCAATCCCAGCCGTCTCGATAACGGTTGGGCCCAGGCGCGCACCCCGCATCTGGACCATTATCTGACGAACTGCCCTCATACCCTGCTGCAGGCATCGGGGGCGGCGGTCGGGCTGCCCGATTGTCAGGCCGGCAATTCCGAGGTGGGCCACATGACACTCGGCGCCGGCCGCATACTGGAGCAGGATCTGAGCCGTATCCGCCGCGCCATCGACAGCGACACCATCAGCGCCTTGCCCGCGTGGCAGGCCCTGCTCACGGATGCGCGCCGAGTGCATCTCCTTGGGCTTGTCTCCGATGGCGGGGTGCACGCGCACATCGACCACCTGCTCGGGCTTTTGAGGCTCCTGCAGGCCCATGCAATCGAGCCCATCGTCCACATGATCACCGACGGCCGCGACACGCCCCCACGTTCGGCGGCCCGCTATCTGGCCATGGTCGAGGCGGCCCTGGCAGGCCGCCTGGGGCGCATCGGCACGGTGAGCGGACGCTATTACGCCATGGATCGCGCCGGGCACTGGGACCGCACGCGCCAGGCCTGGGCCGCCCTCATCGCGGGCCAGGGCCGGCACGCCGTCAGCGCGCAAGAGGCCGTCGCGCAGGCCTATGGGCGCGGGGAGACCGATGAATTCCTGCTACCCACGGTGATCGGCGACCCGTCGTCTGCCTGCGTGGCGCCCACGGAGCGCCTGCTGATTTTCAATTTCCGTGGCGACCGGGCCCGGCAGCTCGTGGCCGCCATCGGTCTTGCGGATTTCACCGGCTTCGAACGGGGGGCCGCCACCTTGCGGGCCATCACATGCATGACCCAATATGATGCGCGATTCGCGTTTCCCGTACTGTTTGCGCCGAATCCGCCGCGCCATGTGCTTGCCGAGGTGTTGAGTGGCCATGGGCTGCGGCAGTTTCGGTGCGCCGAGACGGAGAAATATCCGCACGTGACCTATTTCTTCAATGGCGGCCGCGAGACAGCGCTTGCCGGCGAAGAGCGGGTCATCGTGCCCTCTCCCAAGGTGCGGACCTATGACCTGCAACCCGAGATGAGCGCGCCGGCGGTCGCGGACCGGACCATTGCCGCGATCGCCTCTGCGCGCTACGCATTCGTGCTCGTCAATTTCGCCAATGCCGACATGGTCGGGCACACGGCGGTGCCCTCCGCCATCGTTCGCGCGGTGGAGACGCTCGATGGACAGGCGCACCGCGTCATCGAGGCGGCGCGCGCAGCGCGCTTTCGGGTGCTGCTCACGGCCGACCACGGCAACTGCGAGGAGATGGTGGACCCGGTGACGCGGGAACCGCACACCAGCCATACCGCCTATCCGGTGCCGCTGCTCGCGATCGGGACGCACCGGACGCTCTGCGCCGCGGGCGGCGGGCTCGCGGACGTGGCGCCGACCATTCTCGATCTCATGGATTTGGAACAACCGCCGGACATGTCCGGGCACAGCCTCCTGGGCGGCACGGCGCCCGCGGTCAGGACCGGCCCATGAGGCGATGAACGGCGTCGATCACCCCCTGCTCGCTTGGGATGCAGGCGTCTTCGAGCCTGCCGTTGAAGGGGATCGGCAGATCGAGCGCGGCAGCGCGCAGGATCGGGGCCTCCAGGCTGAAAAAACAGCGTTCATGGAGGCTCGCGGTGATTTCGGCGGCGGGACCGCCGAAACGCGAGGCCTCGTCGACGATGAGGCAGCGGTGGGTCTTGTCCACGGAGGCCTCGCAGGTGGCCCAATCCACGGGCAGCAGGCTGCGCAGATCGATGACCTCGGCGGATAGGCCCTCCCGCCCGAGGGCGGTGGCGGCCGCCAGCGCGACCTCGACCATGCGTGACCACGCGATGATGGTCACGTCGGTGCCGGCGACGCGAACCGCGGCCCGATGCGGCGGTGGCGGCGTCAAGCCCTCGTCCAGGGGCCCCGTGGAGAAGTACAGGCGTTCGTGTTCGAGCACGATGACGGGGTCATCGCTGCGGATCGCCTGACGCAGCTGCCACCACGCGTCCTGCACGCGCGCGGGCACGACGACGCGCAGTCCTGGCACGCCCATGAAGAGCTGGCCCAGGCGCTGGGAATGCTGCGTACCCAACTGGTGGGCCACCCCTTCGGGCATGCGGATGGTAAGCGGCATGGCAAATTGGCCGCCCGACATGAAGGGCACCTTGGCGGCCATGTTGACGATCGCGTCCATGGCGAGCAGCGCGAAATTCACCGTCATGAGCTCGACGACCGGGCGCAGCCCGGCGAGCGCCGCGCCCACCCCAAGCCCCACGAAACTGTTTTCCGAAATGGGCGTATCACGCACCCGCCATTCCCCATACTTGGCCATGAGGCCCTCGGTGACACGGTAGGTGCCGCCGTAGAGGCCCACGTCCTCGCCGAGCACGATGACGGCGTCATCGGCGGCCATCTCGGCGTCCAGCGCCCGGTTCATCGCCTGCCAATAGAGGATCGTATCGTTCATGGACGCCTCGCAAGCCGATTCGCGACACGGGTCGCTTGGGGCATGGCCGTGACATCGCCCGCCGACGCGCGCCATGCGCCGCGGACGGCGCGGGCCGCCCACCGACGCGGCCTGGCGGGACCCGGCACCCAGGCCTGCATGCAAGCCCCCTTGTGTGGCCTATGGCTGGCTCTCCCGCATGGAGGCGCGGCGTTGGCCGCAGTGCGCTCGATTCTCAAATCAGCTCCTCGCCGGCATGATTACGGTGGAAGGCATGCCAGGCGTCTTCCAGGGTGGGCTCGGGGCTCGCCTCGGCGAAGCGGACCGCATCGTCGACCACCGCCGCGATCTCCGCGCGCATGGCCTCGATGTCGTCGGCATCGAGGCCGTCGAAGGCCTGTCCCCGCGGCGGGGATGGCGGCGCATGGCCGGCGGCCGGCGGCTGCGGCTTGCCGGGGGTGGGGTCCGCGGCCTTTGTCGCGCCCAGCACGGCGGCAAGCGGGTCATCGCGCAGATAGGCCTTGACCTCGGCGGGCGGCCGATAGGCCCCGGGATCGGCCATCGAATGGCCGCGGAAGCGATAGGTCTCGAATTCGATGAGGCGCGGGCCGCCCTCGTTGCGGATGGCATCGAGCGCCCGGCGGGCCGTGGCGTAGACCGTCAGGACATCCATGCCGTCGGCCTGCTCGGCGGGCATCGCGTAAGCGCACGCCCGCCTGTGAATGTCGGTGACGGCCGAGTGTCGGCGGATCTCGGTGCCGATCTGATAGCGGTTGTTTTCACAGACGAACAACACGGGAAGGCGCCACAGCGCGGCCATGTTCAAAGACTCATGAAAAGTCCCCTGGTTGGCGGCGCCGTCCCCAAAAAAACAGATCACCGCCTCGGGCAGCTGGCGGTAGGCGATGGCGTAGCCGATGCCGAGCGCAATCGGGAAGGTCTCGCCGACGATCGCGTACCCGCCCATGAAGCGGCGTTCGCTGTCGAAGATGTGCATGGAGCCCCCCATGCCGTGACTGACGCCGCCGGACTTGCCGAAGAGTTCGGCCATGATGACGCGCGCCGGGATGCCGCGCACCAGGGCATGCACGTGCTCGCGGTAGGTGCTGACGATGTAATCGGATGGCTCGGCCGCGTGCAGGACGCCGACCGCAACCGCCTCCTCGCCCGGGTAGAGGTGCAAAAACCCACGGATCCGGCCGTCCGTGTATTCCTGGGCGGCACGCTCCTCGAAGACGCGCGCAAGCAGCATGTCGCGGACGAATCTGCGGTGCAGGTCCTTGCTCATGGCGCCGCTCGCGCGCCGCATCCCGGCATCCTGCCTGTCCCAACCTCCATGCGCCCTCCTTATAAGCCGGATGACCGCCTCGACGCCACCGCCGGGCGGCTCAGCCTGGCGGCCTCGTCCTTGTCGCCTGCAAGCCCGACAACGACCCCGGACCGAAGGCGCCGCGGGCCCGGCGCGCCCTCGCGGTCATGGCAAGGCCCCGCCCTGGCGCGCCAGGCCCATCACAACAAGGCGCGCGCGGCATGCGAGATCCCTTCCGCGGCCATCGGATGCTGGTCGGGAAAGCGCGCGAGTTCGTAAGCCGACAGGCCCGCGGCCACGGCCACGCCGATCTCGCCGATCAACTGGGCGGCGTCGACGCCGACCACCCAGCCGCCGCGCAGGCGCAGGCCGCCTTCCTCGAAAAACAGGTGCAGGCCGCCCCCTGTCTCGCCACAGATCTGGGCGCGGGCATCATCGGCAAAGGCATAGGCCGATTCGACGAGGGACACGCCCGACGCCCCGCCCGCGCCCGTAAGCCCGACCTGAGCGGCCGCCGGCATGGTAAAGACCGTGTTGGGGATGGCGGCGTAGTCCATGTAATCGCAAGGGGTGTCGCCCGCAAGGATGTTGTGGGCCGCGACCAGCGATTCGCGCACGGCGACGTGAAAAAGCGGCTGCCGGCCGTTGACATCGCCACAGGCATAGATGTGCGGGGCGCCGGCCTGCAAGGTCGCGCCGGCCGGAATGCCGCGCCGGTCGAAGGCCAATCCGAGGGCGCCGAAGCCTTCGGGGACGACCGGGCGGCGGCCGATCGCCAGGATCGCGGCGGCGGCCTCTTCCTGCGCGGGCGCGCCACCGCGGCTATAACGCACGCGCACGCCGACGCTTGAACGCTCGATGGCCGTGACCTCGGCGTTGGACACCAAGCGGATGCCCGGGTCGAGCAGGGGCAGCAAGGTGGCCACCATGTCCGCGTCCATCCCGGTCAGCATCTGCGGACCACGCTGCAAGAGCGTCACGGGCGTCCCGAGGGCGGCAAAAAGGCAAGCCGTCTCCATGCCGATTGCGCCACCGCCGATGATGAGCACCGAGGCCGGGCGTTCCGTGAGCATGGGCTTGCGAGCAAAGAGGTCGCGGCTCGTCAGACAAAGCTCGGCACCCGGCAGTGGCGGAATGAACGCATCGGCCCCGCTCGCCACGATGATGTGCCGCGCCTCGACGGTCGTGCTGCCCGATTCGCTGTCGACCACGAGCCGATGCCGGTCAAGAAAGCGCGCCATGCCGGTTTGCAGCGTGACGCCTGGCGAAGCCGCGAGCTCGCGCGCGTGCTGGGCATAGCGCGTCGCCTGCACGGCCTCCTTGTGGGCGACCGCGCGCGCGTAGGCGATGCCCGCCGTATCCCCGGTCAACCCCGCGTGCCGCCTGCCGTGCGCGGCCACCTCCAGCATCGCCTTCGACGGCACGCAACCTTCCGCGAGGCAATTGCCCCCGAGAG
>DAHWGZ010000006.1:0-22450 GCA_027335965.1 Acidiferrobacter sp. | reverse complement strand
CCATGCGGGTCGACGAGCAGCACGCGCCGCCCGCAGCGCGCGACGCGCAGCGCCGCGGGATAGGCCCCGCCGCCGGCCCCGATCGTGACGACATCATACTTCGCATCGGACATCCGACCACCTCCGGAATCCGCGATCCCTCCGATACCGGATCCCTATGGCGCGCGCCGCCGCGGCCGGCGCGCGCCAACGCATCTTGGGAACCGTGATATCTAACCCCAAAACCCGGCCTATCTTTTGATCATTATCACGATATCACGACGCTGCGGTGAATATCACAGCCTGTCGCGCCCACATGCCCTCCCGCGGTCTCCGACATGCGTCCTACAAGCCTTCAGCCCGTTTCCTTTATTCCGGGAACACGGTAGCCTTGATGCATGAAGATGCGCTTCCTCCATGGTGGGGTCGTGTTGTGCGCGGGCCTTCTCGTCGCCACAGGAATCGCCCGGGCTGAAAATCTTCTCGGCGCCTACCACCAGGCGGTGGCGCATGATCCGGCGCTCGCCCAGGCGCGCGCCGAGCTTGCCGAAGACCGCGCCGGCCTGCCCGTCGCGCGCTCGGCCCTCTATCCGCACGTGCGCGTGGCGGCCAGTGTCGGCGTCAACCGCGCGGAGGTCACCGGCTTAGGCCTGCCGATGCTCACGGATTACCGCTCGGACAGCTATGGGATCACCCTCACTCAGCCGCTCTTCGATGGCCAGACGCTGAGCGCGCTTGCGCTGGCGCGTGCGCGCGTGCGCGCGGGGGCGGCGGCGCTCGCGCAGACCGAGCAGCGCCTGATCGAGGCCGTCACGGACGCCTATTTCGGGGTCCTGAAGGCGCAGGCCGACGAGCGCGTGGCGACGCGCGAACAAGGCCTGCTCGCGGACCTCTACCGCCAGACACGCGCCTTTCTGCGCGTGGGCAGGGGCGACCCGATCGCGGTCGAAGAGGCGCGCGCCAATCTCGCGAGCGCGCGCGCCGAGGCCATCGTGGCGGACAATGCCGTGCGCGTGGCGCGCCAAGGACTGCAACGCCTGACGCATCGCCCGCTCGGGCGATTGCGCGATCTCGGCCCGATCCAGGCAAGACCCCCGCATCCAGACGCGATCGGGCCCTGGCTTGCAATGGCGTTCGCCCACCAGCCGCTGCTCACGCAGGCGCGCGCGAATGTGCGCGCGGCACGCGCCGCGGTCGCCTATCATGAACGCGCGCGCTGGCCGACCATCGCGCTCGTCGGTGAGGCCGAGCATGGGCTTGGCCTGCTGCTGCCCCCCGTGGAGGTCAACCAGGCCGGCGCCAGCCTGCAGCTGTCATTGCCGATCTATCAGGGCGGCGGCGCGTCGGCGGCGACCGTGCAGGCCCAGGCTGCGGTCAGGGTCAACCGCAGCCGCCTGCGCGACATTCGCGACGCCATCCGCCTAAACACCAAGACCGCCTTCCTGGACCTGCAGAGCAGCGCGGCCGAACTCGATGCCGCGCGGGCGGCGCGGCGCGCGGCGCGCGCGTCCCTGAGGGCCACGCGCAAAGGCTACGGAGTCGGCACGCGCTCGATCATCGACGTGCTGACCACCGCCACGCAGTATGCGGCGGCGCAACGCCGCTATAACCTCGCCCTTTACGATCAGATCGTGGCGCATGTGGCCCTGAAGGGTGCGGCGGGCATGCTGACGCCCGCCGATGTCGCGACCATCAACGCCATGCTGACCCGCGGCCCCAGACCCCATGAGTGACCATCCGGCGGGCAATCGCGCAAAGCGCATGACCATCGCGGCAATCGCTCTTGGCCTGATCGCCCTCCTCGGCCTCGCTTTCTTTTTGATGAAAGGCCATGGCCGGGAAGCGGCGCGCGCCCTACGCCTATACGGCAACATCGACATCCGCCAGGTGCACCTCGCCTTCAATGACACCGGACGCATCGAGCGCCTCGATGTCCAGGAAGGCGCCGTCGTGCATCGTGGCGCGCTCGTGGCGCAGATGGAACAGGCGCGCTTTGCCGATGCCGTCGAACACGCCGCCGGACAGGCCCGCGCCCAGGCGCAGGTCCTGGCCAGACTGATCGAGGGCAGTCGCCCGCAAGTGATCGCCGCGGCGGCGGCGCGCATGGCGGGGGCCCACGCCGACTGGCATAACGCCGTGCTGCACTATCAGCGCACGGCCACCCTCTACCGTGAGCATTACGTCTCGCGGGAGGCGGTGGACAACGCGCGGCGGACCATGGATGCGACCGCGGCGGCCTTGAAGGCCGACCGCGAGGCCTGGATCCTGGCGGTCAAGGGCCCCCGCAAGACGGACATCGCATCGGCGCGCGCCGCCCTCGAAGCGGATCGGGGGACCTTGGCGCTGGCGCGCCGGGCGCTTGCCGATACCCGCCTTTACGCCCCCACCGACGGCATCATCGAGGACCGCATCCTCGAGGCCGGCGACATGGCGAATCCGGCCACGCCGGTATTCACGATCGCGCTCACCAATCCGGTGTGGGCACGCGCCTACGTGCCGGAGACCGAGTTGGCGCGCATCGAGCCCGGCATGCGCGCTTACATCGAGAACAAGGACCTTCCGGGCCGCCGGTTCTCCGGCTGGGTGGGCTATGTGTCGCCTGTCGCGGAATTCACGCCCAAGACCGTCGAGACGACGGAACTGCGCACGGAACTCGTCTACAGCGTGCGCGTCTACGCCTGCAATCCCACCGGCGCGCTGCGCCTGGGCATGCCCGTCACGGTCCTGATTCCCCAGGGGAAGCGGCGGACCGGGGCCTACGCGCGGCCCTGCGGATCCTGACATGGCCGCGCCCACGCCACTCCTGGCGCTGGAGGGGGTCCACAAATCCTTCCGCACGCAAGCGGCGCGCGTGGATGCCATCGTCGATGTCGGCTTTCGCGTGAACGCCGGCGCCATCACGGGTCTGCTCGGGCCCGACGGGGCCGGCAAGACCACGTTGATGCGCCTGTGCGCCGGCCTGCTGTTGCCAGACCAGGGGCGGGTGATGGTGCTCGGCTTCGACAGCCGCGACGCGTCCGCCCGCATCCAACAATCGGTGGGCTACATGCCGCAGCGCTTCGGTCTCTACGAAGACCTGACGGTTCAGGAAAACCTCGACCTCTACGCCGACCTCCATGGCATCACGCGCGATGCGCGCCACGCCCGCTACGGCGAACTGCTGCGCCTGACGGGCCTTGGGCCGTTCGGGCGGCGGCTTGCCAGGGACCTGTCGGGCGGCATGAAGCAAAAGCTGGGCCTGGCCTGCACGCTGGTCCGTCCGCCGCGCCTGCTGCTGCTCGACGAACCGACCGTGGGGGTGGACCCGATTTCGCGGCGGGAGCTGTGGTCGATCATAAGCAGGCTCGTCGCGCGCGGTGACACCGGCATCCTCATCAGCACCGCCTATCTCGACGAGGCCGAACGGTGCGCGCAGGCGCTCCTCGTGCACAAGGGGCGCCTGCTAGCCCAAGGCCCGCCGGCGGACTTCCGGTCCCGCATGGCCGGGCGCGGCTTTTTTGCCACCGCCCCCGGCCTGTCGGGGCGCGCGATCGAGGCGGTCGTGGCCCGCGATCCGGGCATTCTCGATGCGGTCGTGCAGCGCGATGGGGTGCGCGTGGTGACGCGCGCGGGCGCCGCGCCGCCCGCGCTTTCGGGCATCGCCTTCACGCCGGTCGCGCCGCGCTTCGAGGATGCCTTTGTCGAGCGCCTGCGGGAGGCCGCCTTGCCATCGCCGACCCCGGTGGCAAAAGCGGCCGCGCCCCCCGCCCGCGCGGACCCCGCGCCCTCCGGGCTCATGATCGAGGTCCATGAGCTGCGCCGCACCTTCGGCGCCTTCGAGGCGGTCCGCGGCATCAGTTTCGAGGTCGAGCGGGGCCGCATCTTTGGCCTGCTGGGCGCCAACGGGGCGGGCAAGACCACGACCTTTCGCATGCTCTGCGGCCTGCTGAAGCCCTCATCAGGCACGCTCGCCATAGCCGGGGTCGACGTGCGCGCCGCGCCGGGGGCGGCCCGCGCGCGCATCGGTTACATGTCGCAGAAATTTTCCCTCTACGGCGACCTCAGCGTGGCGCAGAATCTGGCCTTCTTCGCGGCCGCCTATGGACTGAGCGGGGCGCAACGGGCGCGGCGGCTGCATTGGGCCGCGGAGGCGTTCGGGCTGGGCCCGTTCTGGGACACCAACGCCGCCGAGCTCGCGCTCGGCTTCAAGCAGCATCTGGCCCTGTCGTGCGCGCTCATCCACGAACCCAAGGTCCTGTTCCTCGACGAGCCGACATCGGGCGTCGATCCGCTCGCGCGCCGCGAATTCTGGCGGCGCATCAACGCCCTCGCCTGGGACGGGGTCACGATCATGGTCACGACCCACTTCATGGAAGAGGCGGAATACTGCGATGAGCTCGTCTTGATGTCGCTCGGCCGCATTCTCGCCGCCGGCACGCCGGCGCAAATCCGCGCCAGGGCCCGGACCGCCGACAATCCTGATCCCAGCATGGATGACGCCTTCGTGGCGCTGATCGAGGCACACGAGGCGCACACGAGGCGGGCCCCATGAACGCGCGGCGGCTGCGCGGACTCATCCGCAAGGAGGCCTTGCAGATCGTGCGCGACCCCTCCTCCATCGCCATTGCCTTCGTCATGCCCCTGGTCCTGTTGCTGCTTTTCGGGTACGGCGTGTCTCTCGATGCCCGCCATGTGCCGATCGCGTTGGTTGCGGCGCGCCCGTCCGCGCAGACCAGCGCGTTTTTCTCCGGCTTCCGGCGATCGCCCTACTTCAAGGCCTACGGCTATCCGGACATGCACGAGGCGCGTCGAGCCCTCATGCGCCGCGATGTCGACGCGATCGTGTGGCTGCGCTCGGACTTCACGCGCCGGGTCGTGCGCGGCGCGGCATCGCCGATCGGCGTCCTGGTCGACGGGGTGAACGCCAACAACGCCCGCATCATCGAAGGCTATGTCCAGGGCATCTGGACTGCGTGGCTTGGCGCGCAAGCCCGGGGGCGCGGGCAGGCGCTCTCCGTCCCCGTCGATGTCCGCAGCCGGATATGGTTCAATCCCGCCCTGCGCAGCCATGACTATCTGGTCCCTGGACTGATCGCCCTCATCATGACCTTGATCGGCGCACTGCTCACGGCGCTGGTCGTCGCGCGCGAATGGGAAAGGGGCACCATGGAGGCGCTGATGGCGTCACCGGCGACCATCCCGGAAATCCTCGTCGGCAAGGTGGTCCCCTACTTTTTCCTTGGGATGGGCGGGATGATCCTGACGGTGGTGATGGCCATCGCCGTGTTCTCGGTCCCGTTCGTCGGCTCCTTCTGGCTGCTGTTTGCCGCCGCCGCCCTGTTCCTGCTCACGACCCTTGGCATGGGCCTGCTGATCTCCACGATCGCCCGCAATCAATTCGTGGCCGGCATGATTGCCGTCGTGACGACGTATTTGCCGGCCTTCATCCTCTCGGGATTCCTCTTTGACATCCATTCCATGCCGTGGCCGATTCGCCTCCTGACCCACGTCATCGCCGCGCGCTACTTCGTCGCCATCCTGCAAACCCTGTTCCTGGCCGGCAATGTCTGGCCGGTCATCGCCGGCAACATGGCCGCGCTCGGACTCATCGCCCTGCTGTTCCTCGGGCTCGTGGCGCGCATATCGCGCAAACGGCTCGACTGATGGCCTGGTCCCGCATACGCGCGCTGGTCGTGAAGGAGTTCCTGGCGCTCCTGCGCAACAAGGCAAGCCGCATGGTGCTGATCGGCCCGCCGGTGATCCAGCTCGTCGTGTTCGGGTACGCGGCGACCTTCAATCTGCATCATGTGCCTATCGCGGTCTACAACGAGGACCGCGGCGGCGCCTCGCGCCAACTGATCGCCCGATTCGAGGGTTCGCGGTATTTCTCCCTCGTGGCCATGCTCACGAGCAGCCGGCGCGTGGCCCGCATCATAAGCGACAAGGATGCGCTCCTGGTGCTGCGCATAGGTCCGCGCTTTTCGCGCGACCTGGAGTTGCGCCGGACGGCCCGAATCGAAGTGCTGGTCGATGGCCGCAACTCCAACACCGGCCTCATCGCGCTCAATGACGTCGATGCCGTGGTGCAGTCCTTCAATGCGCGCTGGGCGGCCACGCACGGATGGCAGACGCCGCCCGCGGTGCCGGACGTGCGCGCGTGGTTCAACCCGGACCTGCAGTCCCGCTGGTTCATAGTGCCCGGCATAGTCGGCCTTCTGACGCTCGTCGTGGCGATGCTGGTGACCGGTCTTTCGGTGGCCCGCGAGCGGGAGGCCGGGACCTTCGACCAGCTGCTCGTGACGCCCCTTGGTCTCTGGGAGATCCTGCTCGGCAAGGCGCTGCCCGGCTTCCTGATCGGCGGCCTGGAGGCCACGCTCATCATCGTCGTCGCAACGTCATGGTTCCGCGTGCCCTTCATGGGCAGCGTGCTGGCCCTTTATCTGGGCCTTGCCCTGTTTCTTTTGGCCGCTATCGGCGTGGGACTGGCCATCTCCTCGGCCTCGGCGACCCAGCAGCAGGGACTCCTCGGTGTCTTTCTGTTCCTCGTGCCGGCGGTCATTTTGTCGGGCTTTGCCACGCCGATTGCCAACATGCCGCCCCTGGTCCGGTATCTGACCTACCTGAACCCCCTGCGCTACTTCCTGATCATCCTGCGCGGCGTCTTCTTGCAAGGCGACGGCGTGGCCATCCTCTGGACGCAATACCTGCCCCTGATCGGCATCGGGCTCGCCACCATGACGCTCGCCATGCAGCTCTTCCGGCGCCGCCTGAGCTAAGGCGCCCTTGATAGCCCCACACCCGAGGCGCCTTCGCGGCCCGGCGCTTGCCGCCGAACCCGAGGCTTTTCAGGTGGGCCGCCCTAGGGCTCCCAGCGCCAGTCGCGAATCTCGGGGAGATCCTCGAAATGGCGGCGCGTGTACACCTCATGCTCGCGCAGCTTGTCCTGAAACAGGTCCACGAGAGAGACGGCCTCGGAATGCAGGCGCGGCGCGTAATGCAAGGCCTTCATCGCCAGATGATAGCGGCTGATCTGATTGACCACCGCCATGTCGAAGGGCGTGGTGGTGGTCCCCTCCTCCCGATAACCCGGCACATGAAAGCGCGCGGGGTTCGATCGACCGTGCACCAAGTCATGCACCATGCGCGGATAGCCGTGAAAGGCGAAGACCACCGGCGCCTCATCGGTGAACAGCGCCCGGAAGCTGTCGTCGTCAAGGCCGTGGGGATGGTAGGCGGCCGGCGAGAGCGTCATGAGATCCACCACGTTCACCACGCGCACCCGCAATTGGGGAAGATGCCGGCGCAAGAGCCACGCGGCCGCCACCGTCTCCAGGGTCGGCACATCGCCGGCGCAACCCAGCACGACGTCGGGCGTACCGCCCTCATCGGTCCCCGCCCAGGCCCACACGGAGGCGCCCCGGGCGCAGTGGCGGCGGGCGCTCTCCATATCCAGCCATTGCAGCTCCGGTTGCTTGCCGGCCACGATGAGATTGATGTAGTTGCGGCTGCGCAGACAGTGATCCGTGATCGCGAGCAGGCAATTGGCGTCGGGCGGCAAGTAGATCCGCGTGACGGTGCCCTTCTTGTTCATCACCGTATCGATGAAGCCTGGCCCCTGATGGCTATAGCCGTTGTGGTCCTGACGCCAGACATGGGAGGTGAGCAGGTAGTTGAGCGAGGGGCCGGGACGCCGCCACGGCAGCTCGCGGCATGTCTTGAGCCACTTGGCATGCTGGTTCAACATCGAGTCCACGATGGTCGCGAAGGCCTCGTAGGACGCAAACAGCCCGTGCCGGCCGGTAAGGAGATAGCCCTCCAGCCAACCCTGACAACAGTGCTCGCTCAAGACCTCCATCACGCGTCCGTCCGGCGATAGATGCTCATCCGTGGGCAGCGCGGGCCGCACCCAGCAACGGTTGGTGGCCTCGAACACGTCACCCAGGCGGTTGGAATTGGTCTCGTCGGGACAGAACAGGCGGAAGTTGGCGCTCGCGGCGTTTTTGCGAAACACCTCCCGCAGGTACCCGCCGAGCACGCGGGTGGCCTCGGCGCGCACGCCGCCCGGCGACGCGACCGCCACCGCATGCTCCGTGAAATCCGGCAGCGCCAGATCCTCCAGGCACCCGCCGGCATTGGCATGCGGATTGGCGCCCATGCGGCGATCGCCCTCGGGGGCGAGCGCCACCAGTTCCGGTCGCGGGCGGCCCGCCTGATCGAACAACTCCTCGGGACGGTACGAGCGCAACCAGGCCTCCAGCATCCGCAGCTCCTTTGGGTCGCTGCGCGCCTCGGGCAGCGGCACCTGGTGGGCGCGAAAACTGCCTTCCACCGGTAGCCCATGAAGGCTCTTCGGGCCGGTCCAACCTTTGGGCGTGCGGAGCACGATCAAGGGCCACGCGGGGCGCCCGGAGAATCCCTGCCGGCGCGCCACCTCCTGGGCCGCGCGGATATCCGCATAGGCCTCATCGAGCGCCGCGGCGAGCGCGCGGTGCACGGCCATGGGCTCATCCCCCTCGACGAAACGCACGTGGTAGCCGTATCCCGCGAACAGCCGCCCGATGTCCTCGTCCGAGGTCCGCGCGAGCAAGGTGGGGCCGGAGATCTTGTAGCCGTTCAGCTGCAGTATGGGCAGCACCGCCCCGTCGCGCGCGGGGTTCAGGAAGCTCACCGACTTCCAGCCGCCCTCGGCGGGCGCGGTCTCGGCCTCCCCGTCACCCACCACGCACGCCACCACAAGGTCCGGATTGTCGAAGGCGGCACCGAAGGCGTGCACCAAGGCATAGCCGAGCTCGCCGCCCTCATGGATGGAACCGGGGGTATGCGCACTCACATGGCTTGGCACGCCGCCGGGCGTCGAGAACTGACGGAACAGGCGACGCATGCCGTCGGCGTCCCCGCTCACCTCCGGGTAGGTCTCCGTGTAGGTCCCCTCCAGCCACGTATTGGCCAACATCGCGGGCGCGCCGTGTCCGGGGCCCGTGACATACAGCACCTGCGCCCCCGTGCGCCGAATCAGGCGGTTCAGGTGCACATAGATGAGATTGAGCGCCGGATCCGTCCCCCAGTGGCCCAGCAGGCGCGGCTTGATGTGCTCGGGCTTGAGCGGCTCACGCAGCAAGGGGTTTTCCATCAGGAAAATCTGCCCCACGCAGAGATAGTTGGCGGCCCGCCAATAGCGGTCCCACAGCTCCACCTCCTCGGCCGAGGGTTCCTGTCTCTTCACATCCACGACAGCAGTCATGCTTTCATTCACGGTCCGCCTCCCATGGGTTGGGGTGGTATGCATCGACCCGAATCGGTAACGGCTTGTCTTGGGCCGCCCGCGGGCGTCTCTCGGCCCTCCATCAGACCCCCGGCGCGACGCCGCCCACGGGCCTCAAGGGGCGGCGTCCATCGCCGGGGCCCAAAGCAAATCGCGGCTATGGCGCGCGATCATCAGGTCCTCGTTGGTGGGGATCACACGCACCGCGCAGGCGCTATCCGGGGTGCTGATGACCGG
The DNA here is from genome assembly GCA_027335965.1 of Acidiferrobacter sp. Next base: position 12,993 of record DAHWGZ010000006.1, on the reverse strand, counting down.
CGCATCGACCGCATTGCGGTGGGCATCCAGGCGCAGGCCCAGATACTCGAGCCCGCGGCATATATCGCGACGCACGGCCGCCGCGCGCTCGCCGATGCCACCGGTGAAAACCAGCGCGTCCAGGCCCCCCAACACCGCGACGAGCGCCCCGACATGCTTGCGCGCCTGATAACAGAATAAGGCCACCGCCTCGGCGGCAAATCCGTCTTCGCTCCCCAAAAGCGTCTTCATGTCCGAACTGATGCCGGATACGCCCAGCAGTCCCGCCTGATGGTCCACCAACCCCTCGAGGCCGCGGGCGTCGTAGCCCTTCTCATTCATCAGGTATAGCAGCACCCCGGGGTCCACATCGCCAGTGCGCGTCCCCATCATCAAACCGCCGCTTGGGGTGAAGCCCATGGTGGTATCGAGCGACGCCCCGTCACGCACGGCCGTGAGGCTCGCGCCATTGCCAAGGTGCGCGATGATCACGCGCCCGCGGGCCTCGTCGCCCAACGCACTCACGATATACTCGCAGGACAGCCCGTGAAATCCGTAGCGTTGCAGTCCTTCGCGCCACAGCGAGCGGGGTAATGGAAGGTGTTTGGCCAGTGCCGGCATGGAACGGTGAAACGCGGTGTCGAAACAAGCCACTTGCGGCAGACCCGGGGCATGGGCCAGGACGGCCTCCATGACCTGGATCTGGCTTGGCAGGTGCAGCGGCGCGAGCGGGATCAGTCGGCGCAAGGCCTCCAAGAGGCCCGCGTCAACCCGCCGCGGCTTGGAGTATTCCGCTCCTCCGTGGACCACGCGGTGACCGACGGCCTCGGGCTGCGGGAGATCCGGGCGTTCCAGGGCTTCGAGCGCCGCATGCAGCGCAACGGCGTGCCCGCGAAAATCCCCGCGCCGCGCCGCGGGACTCTCCCGCCCGGCCGTCCGCATCCAAAGCTGGCCATCCGGTTCGCCAATACGCTCCACCGCCCCGTCCGCCAGCCACGCCTCCGCGTTCCCGCTCAGCTGGTAGAGCGAAAACTTGAGCGACGAGGAGCCGCTGTTCACGCTGAGTATGAGATGCGCGCCCGCCATCACGTCTCCCTGCGAGGCCCTGACCCGCCAAAGCCCTGCCGCAAAAACGGGACCGTCCCGCCTGCGCTCGCGGCGAGCCACACACGACACTTCATCGAACAGTCTCTGCGCGGGCCCCGTAAAAAGCAAGGCGATCCGGCCCCCCGGGCGCCCTTAACGGCAATGGCGGATCGTAATGGAAGAAATGCCAAGGCGTGGATCGGTCCGACAGGCCCGCGCAATGGTTAAGCCTGGCAGAGCCCCCCGCGCCGCGCGGCGGCGGGGCGGGCTGATCCGCGCGGAGGCGCCGGGGGCGCGCGCATTCCGGAACGGGCGTGCGCGTCCAGGGCCCGGCGGGGGGTCCGCCCCCACGCCGTCAGGACCGAGCCCGAAGCCGGGGCGCAGGCCAACGTCCTCGTCGGGCCCATCCGCGGCCCTGTCTCGCATCCCTGCTCGCGATTCCGGGAAAACGCCGCCGCGCGCCCGCCCAAACGACGAAAAGCGCCCCCGTGAGGCGGCGCTATCTGCCCTTGCCCCCAAGCCCCGTTTCGAGGCCGCGCGCCTGCGAAGGCGGGGCTTGGTTCAGGCGCGCATCAGAAGAGTCCGGCGAGTTCGCCGGCCACCTCATGGCTCATGGCGGGCGTCGCATAGGAGAAGCGCAGGCGCATCCCGCTGGCCTGGGCCACGATGCGATCGCGATAGATCATCCAGCCGTTGATGCCCCCGGCCGAACTGCTGACGGAACTGTTGGTGCCCTGGCTCGCGAAGGTGTTGGTGGCCGTATAGGCCCCTTTCTGGCGCTGCTCGAGCTGGATATCCACCACCATCATGTAATGATTGGTCGGGAACATCGCCCCAATGATGCCGCCGGCGAGGGCGCCGATTCCGCCGCCAACCAAAGCGCCATTGCCATTGCCCGCGACGCTTCCGATGACAGCACCGCCAAAGCCGCCCGCCAGGGCGCCGGCCGCGGCATGCGAGGCCTGCTCCTTGCCCACGTAACGAATATTGTAAAGGAGCATGTAGTGCGCGTAGCGGGGGTTGTTGGTAATACGGTAGCCCTTGGCCACAAGCTCCTGCGTGATAAACTGGCCAAAGTGAAGACCCTGCGCGCTCGACGTGTTGTGGCCCTCCACGTAGACGACCTTCTTGGCCGGCCCAACGGGCTGCAAAAAGATGCTAGACGACATGCGCGCGGAAAGCCGCATATTCCCAGCCGACAAGCCGCTGGAGCTCGTGCCCTGGGGGGCCGGACCGTTAGCGGTAGCGCAACCCGCCAAAAGCGCCCCGAGCGTGAGCACGGGTACGAGACGTAAACTTTTTTGTAACATTTTCCCCCCTTTCATTGTTTTATATCAAAATTCCCGCCACGGCCCCGCCGACCCATTCATAGGTTCAAGGTATTGCCATCCCTTTATCGACCGGCAAAGAGCGTATCGAGAGAACCCCGAAAAATCAACGAGGGCAGGCATATGACGGCTACGGAAAAGTCTCCACGCTTTTTGGAGGGTCATAAAGCGCCCGACGAAGGGCTGCAGATCCCCTTACCTTTGTCATGGCTGTCCAATTGTCGATCATGAGTGCGCGCCGCGTGAGGCGGTCCTCTGGCAACGAGGCCGATGGACGCCGGGGGAAGGGGTGGCAAAACGCCACGAGAAGGCTTGGCCCACAGCGGCGCCTGAAGGCCACTCCCATCGCCGCGCCCACGCGCGGTTCCGAAGCCGCAGGCAGAAACAACCCCGTTGCGAGCCCCGAAAGCCAACCGGGCGGGCCGGTACGCCCGCAAGGGCGCGCCTCGATCGCAAGACGGAAAGGGCGATGGGGCTTTGGCGCAGAAGGCGAGGGCTGGCACGAGGCGGCTTGCCTGATCGCGCAACGCGTACCTGGACCCGCGCGCCAAGGTGACCGCCATGGTGCGCCAACGCCTCACCCCTGCTCGCGTCCTGGCGCTTCATTCCTGCCGGAGCGAGCCCGCCGACCTCATGCGCGGGTGGCGATCGGCACGCTACCGGATCGGCCTCGCGAACCGGCTGGGCCCGATCTTTGCGCGGGCCCCGGCCCGAGCGCTTTCGCGTGACACGAGCGTGTCCTGGTCGCTGGCCCGCGACCCGTCCATGGCCATGCTCAGACCAGCCACATCGCATAGCCCCACAGCCCCGCGCCCAGGGCAGCCGCGACACCGGCGGCGACAAAGAGCCATTTGCGGCCGGTCAGCGCCGTTATGGAGGCGAGCGAAATGGCGATCTGGATGAAGATCAGGCTCAAGGCCATGCCGTTGTGGGGCCGATCGAGCCGCGCGGATTCCTGGTCGGCCCGCTTCGAGCTGGCCTCCAGGGCATCGGCGCGCGCCTTGATCGTCACCTTTTGCGCCATGTACTTGGCAATCTTCTTGCGAAACAGCCTTGTCTTCGAGGGCGGCAGGATGGCGACCGCCAACTGCATGATATGTGCCTTGGTGCTGACCGCCTGGTAATAATTCCACTGGTCGGCCGCATGGGTCTTTTGCAAGATCGCCTCATTTTTATAGAGGAGCACCTCGTTCATGGTGCGCGTGCCCTGGTAGCTTACGACCGCGCCCAAGGTGGCGAGAATGGCCGTGAAGATGGCCACCCACTGATTCAGGGTGTGGTGCTTATGGTGGCCTTCCGCGGCCTCTTGGACGAACTCCTCATGCGGCGCATGGGTGTGGACTCCATTCTCGCTCATACGATCTCCTGCCGTTCCCTAAAGTCTGGCTGCCCACGGGCCGCCCCGCCTTCCCGGACACAGGGCCATGGGTGAAGCGGCCCTCGCGCCGAAGCTCAAGCCCCGCGCCATCGCGCCGACGCCGGCCTGCGCGCGAACCCGACGGCGCGCACGCGCCCCGCACGGACCCCCGGGGGATGCGCGGCCTAGTATAGGTTCGCCCCCAGTATCCTACACCAGAGGCCTGGCAAGTCCGGGATCGAAGGCGCCCCGCTGGAAGGCCACCGGCCGTTTCGTCCATTGGGCGAACCCCTCCCGGATGCGCCCCTCGGCCTCGCCCGCGCGGAGGCCGGGGCGGGGCGCAAAGGCGCGCACCATGCGGGGATGCCGGTCAGCGGCGCCCCGCCCCATGAGGCCACTGGCGCCATTTCCTGATCGAAATCCGGGCCTTATCTTCTCCCCGTTCGCGGGCCCGGGCGTCGGGCCCCGGCCTGCTCCGCGACCCGCGGGCGGGCGGTGATACCAACACCATGAGACATTGGAATGCCCCTTTTCGGCGCCTGGCCGCATCGGCGCTTGCGATTCTTGGCCGCCACGGAACAAAATAGCTGAGCCCGTGTCACACCCGATGGTAAAATAAGGTCCCCTGGGGCTTACAAAGACTGATCAACAATCTCTTAGGATCCATTCCATGTCTGTCCGACGGTACACCGCGGTCGCCGCGGGAGTCGTTTTGCGCGCGCTTGCGGCAAGCGCCCATGCCCACGCCATTGCCGGCATGCGCGTCTTCCCAGGCACCCTGACCTTTTCCGATCCGGGGGTCACCGACGAGTTCGACTTGGGCTTCGGCCGCGCCGCCTTGAGCAGCACGCCCGGCAGCCCCTCCCCTGACGTCTCCACGGCCTCCGCGACCGAATCAAAGACCCTCACAAAAGACCTGGCGCTCAGCATCGGCGGGGCCTACCAGGGCGCCGGCGGCCAGGCCGTGCCGAGCGGTTTCGGCAACGTTGCGATAGGCCTAAGCTACCTGCTCTGGAAGAGCGACAGCCAAGAGACGCTGATCACGGGCGCCTTGAACGAATCCCTCAACGACACCGGCAGCGCCGGGGTCGGTGAGCCCTACTCGGTATTGTCCCCTACGCTGCTGTTTGGCCGCGGCATGGGCGATCTACCAAGCAAGATCCGCCTGCTGCGGCCATTTGCGTTAACGGGCATGGTGGCCGCCAATATCCCGTCGGCGGCCGATGTCCCACGATCCGTCACATGGGGCCTGTCGGTCCAGTACAGCCTCCCCTATCTTCAGTCCTACGTCCGCGATATCGGGCTGCACGCCCCCTTCAACAACCTCGTGCCGCTCGTGGAATTCCCGATGCAGACCTATACGAGCGGACCGTATGCCGGACGGACGCTCGGCACCATCGACCCGGGCTTTGTCTGGATCGGACATTACGGACAGGTCGGCCTGGAGGCGACCATTCCGGTCAACCGGGCGAGCGGCCGAGGCCTTGGCGTGATACTGGGCGTCGGCTTCTATCTCGACGACATCTTCCCCCATAGCCTGGGTGCGCCACTCTTCCCCGCAACCCCGAGGATTGCCTAAAATGACCATCAGACCGCCCATGAGACGCGCCGCCCTGACCGCCCTCCTCGCCCTGCTGCTACCCGTCGCCGCCTGCGCGCACGCCTTCCCTGATCGCTCCCGGCCACGCGTCGGGGCCACCGTGAAGACCGCGCCCCACCACGTGCGCATCTGGTTTGACGCCGGGCTCGAGGCGCTCTTTTGTTCGCTGACCGTGAAGAATGCCGCCGGACGGTTGGTAAGCCAAGGACGGGGCCATGTCGTCGCGGGGAGCCACGACCGCCTTCTGGAAACGACCATAAAGCCCCTGGCGGCCGGCAAATACCGCGTCTACTGGAGCGTCGTGGCGGTCGACGGCCATCACACCGAGGGTCATTACATGTTCCGTGTCAGGGGTTAATCGGATGCTATCTCACCTGCCCTATATCGCCATCAGCGCCTTTGACATCATGGCGCTCGCCGCCGTCATCGGCGCGCTTGCCACCGGTCTGTGGATCATCCCCGAGGGGGCCCGCGAATCCTTCCATCGCCGTCTGTGGCGCCTGACCGGCGCGAGCCTGGGGGCGCTTACCGCGAGCAGCCTCGTGCTGCTCATCGGACGCACCCTCGAGATGAGCCGCCAATCCGTGCGCCACATTGGCCATTGGCTGCCCCTGGTCGTGCGCGAGACCTCGTTTGGTCACATCTGGATGGCGCGGCCCGTCATGCTGCTCATGGCGTGGGTCGCGTGGTTCATTGGGCGTAGGCCCGCGCGCCACCGCGCCGCCTATGGCATCCTGCTGGCCGCCGCCGTCATCGCCTTTACACGCAGCGCGACCGGCCATCCCGCGGATCAGGGACAATGGACGGCGCCCGAATGGGTGGATTTCGTGCACCTCATGGCGGCCTCGATCTGGGCCGGGGGGCTATTCGCCATGACCGTCGCGATATTTCCGTTTCTCTCGAAGGCGCGGTTATCGACGCCCGTGCGCCTCGCCCTTGTGCAAAGACTTTCGTCGATAGCGACGATGGCGCTGGCCGCCATCCTCATAACAGGGGTCCTGTCCGCCTATCACTACCTCGGCGGCTTCAGGCCGCTCTTTCATTCCACCTACGGGCACATACTGCTGGTCAAGCTCGCGCTCGTCGCGGTCGCCATCGCCCTGGGCGCCGCCAACCGCTTTCTGTTCGTGCCCAGGATCCGCGCCGCGAAGCCCGCGCCGCGAACCCTTGCCGCGCCCGCGCACGAGGCCGACGAGCGGGCATTCTCGCACCTCGCGCGCTCGGTGGCGGTCGAGACCGGCTTCCTCGGCGCGGCGCTCTTGGCCGCCGCCGTGCTCTTGCATGGCATGCCGCCCCGGGAAATGGCGCACGCCATGGGGGGCGGCACCATGGCGCGCGCAAGCGAACCCCTGGGACGGCTCGAGTACACGCGCCTCAAGGAGCCAAGGGCCGTGCGGTCCATGCCGGCGATCTCGACCATCCGCTATGGGGTCTTGCGCCGCAGCGCATCGGAGACGGGCGAGGCCGGCGCACCCCAGTCGCGCTTCCATCAAATAGCGCTCTGACAGGGTCCCGCACGCTCAAGAGTCGACGCTGGTGCGCTTACGGTGTCGCGCGCCCACCAGCGCCCGCCATGGCGGCCCCATTGGCAGGCAAGCCGCGCATCCCCGAGGGCCCGGGCACGCTCGCGACACGCGGACCGCTGTTTGGGATGTCGGTCATTGGCGTCTTTCTGCTCGGGGCCCTGAACGTCTTCCCAACCCTGGCCCTTGGCCCCTGGTCTGGCCACTGAGGCCAACCTAACCCAAAAAGGGTGACGCGGACCTCTTCGAGGGCCGGCGTCATGCACGAGCGTGTCCGCAAGCGGTGCGGCATGGGGGACGGCGAATGGCTGACAGCGACGTGCCAGATGAACTGATCGCGCAACTGAAGCAAGACGAGGGCCTGCGTCTCGCCGCCTATCAGGATACGCTCGGCCACTGGACCATCGGCTATGGTCACACGCCGGCGCGCCCCGGCACGACCTGGACGAAAGAGCAGGCGCTCGCGACGCTGCGCGCCGATTGCGCGGCGGCCCGACGGGACGTGGACAGGGTCTTGCCGTGGGCCCGAAACCTCGGTCCCGTGCGCCACGCGGTATTCGTCGCCATGGCCTTCAACATGGGCATCGGGCGGCTCAGCGGCTTTCACCGAGCCCTGGCGGCGGCCCGCCAAGGCGACCACGAGGCCTGCGCCTTGCATATGCAGGACAGCCTGTGGGCCCGGCAGGTCGGGGATCGCGCGCGCCGACTTGCGCGTCAGATGCGCACAAACGACTGGGCATTGGCGCAGCCCCCGGCCTGAACCTTAGACGGCCGTTACACGACCGCGGGCCCGTCCCGGGGCGGCATGGCCATCGGCGCAAGCCGCGGGGGGCTCAAGGCCATGCGGCCGGCGCCGCGCTGCGGGCCGGGGATATGGGGATCGGCCTTCTGAACGGTATACCAAGCCTTGTGCAACCACTGGAATATCATCCGGAGAGCCGAAAGCGTTTTGTTCAAAGCCATATCGACCGGGACGATCCATCGCGCGCCCATTTCGATCTATCGGACGGCCTGGCGACCTGGATGATTACTGCTCGCCCTGACCTGGCACGACATTGTCGCGAACAGAGACGCTTGCGAGGCGCTCTTTGCTTCATCCGACGGACTTCATGAACATCTGAAGGCGACCGTCTTTGGGATTTAGGCTAGAGGCGCGATCTTATTACGCATAAGCGCGGCATCATGAATCCGCCGCTTATCGAAAGGTCCGGGTCTACGTGCGCGATTGAATGTTCCTTATGGGTGCCGCGAGCTGAGGTAGGGGGTACTTGGAATCCATTGCTCTTGTAGCCACGGAAAATCCGCTGAGCAAGGTTGCCTCCGGAAAGCATATCAGGAGCATTCGATCGTAAGAACTGCCGAGGCCTGATAGAGCGAGCGCCACGCGTTCGACATCGCGGCCGTTTAATCATTTTCCGCAAATCATCCTTGCAAGCGGTAATTCCGGAGGTGGCACCGCCTTCAATTGTCCATAGAAGGTGAATGTCAGATTCTCTATTTCCACAATAGCGCATTAAATTGCCGTTATTCGTAAACCAGGCACGGGTTCTGCGTTCCGTTTGCTTTTAAGCCAACGAATCACATTCCTTATTCGCGTAATCCTGTAATTCTCGCACTGGGAACACGTAAATCGATATGCTCGAAATAACGCCACAATTTTATGAATTCCCTAGTGGAATATTCCGTATTCCATAGGCCCGTTATTTTGCGGGTCCCTTACGGACACTGTATAGGTTACGGGGACCGCATCGCATTACCCAAGCGAGAAGTATGCCATGATCGAATAACGGCTAAACGCCATATACTGCTTTCCGGAGCCTGCGATGGAATTGGAATCCGCTTACCCCAACCTTCCGTCCAGATTCTCTGCTCTGAAATGAGTATGCCGTTTAAGCATCCGAAGGGCCCTTCAGGGTTGCTCCTTCAGGCTTAGTCGAGTCGTTGTGACCCCTCTAGTTTGACGTTAAACTGTTGCCTTAACCATTCGCGGTGAGTGAAGATGCCAGATGACGGACTAGCCGAGGGCTTACCGGCTGCCCCGGGTCGGCCCATCGATGCGGCGCGAGCCGTTGCGACCCGCCAGCTTGACCGCTCTGCCCGTTCCCGGCTCGGCCAGTTTATGACTCCCACCGCTATTGCGGATTTCATGGCGTCCTTTTTTACTCAATGGCCCGCAGAGACCTATCTTCTTGATCCCGGCGCGGGGATTGGGTCTCTTACAGAGGCATTTGCTGAGCGCTTTCGGGAACGGGCGCCCCGCAGCGCCACACTGGAAGCGCATGGTTACGAGGTGGACCGGGTATTGCTTGGCTATCTCAAGGAACATCTACAAGGTATCGGAGGCCGACTCCGAGACCGAGGACAGGGGTTTCGAGGGCTCGCTCATGATCGCGACTTTATTCATGAGGCGAACTTCCTGTCGGGTATGGGCGCCCCACGGTTTACGCATGCGATTTTGAATCCCCCATACAAAAAGATCGCGAATGCCTCCGAATATCGGCGGCTTTTGCGGGCCGTGGGCCTGGAGACCGGTAACCTCTACAGCGCCTTCCTGGGGTTGACGATCACCTTGATGGTCGACGGCGGGGAGATCGTGGCCATCGTCCCTCGGAGCTTCTGTAATGGCACCTATTTCCGACCGTTCCGACGCTTTCTCCTAGAGCGAACGGCGATTACCCATCTTCACGTCTTTGCAAGCCGAAGCAGTGCTTTTAAAGACGATGAGGTCTTACAGGAAAATCTCATCATCCGATTGGTGCGTGGCGCCAAGCCCCAGCCGGTGGCGGTGTCTTTTTCCCAAGACGCGCACTTTACCGATCTTGAGAGGCGTATCGTTCCCTTTGCAGAGATCGTCCACCCCGGGGATACTCATCAGTTCATTCGTATACCAGATGGCCGCAGCGACAAGTCGGACGCACTTTTGCTATGTACCCTAACGGATCTTGGGCTTGCGGTCTCAACCGGTCCGGTGGTCGATTTTCGAGTGCGCGCGCACGCGCAGTCGAACCCCGAAGGAGACCATGCCCCACTATTATATGCGCACCACTTCCGCCATGGCCGTCTCTCCTGGCCTATAGAACATAAAAAACCCAACGCCCTCGCGCTCCACCCTGACACCCGCAAGTGGCTTATGCCGCGCGGCTTCTATACGCTCACCAAGCGTTTCTCGGCGAAGGAAGAGCGTCGGCGCCTAGTCGCGTTTGTGGTCGACCCCAACGAGATGCCTCAACCATTGTATGGATTTGAGAATCACCTGAATGTCTTTCACGAGGGCAAGGCCGGCCTTCCCGAGGAACTGGCGCGAGGTCTTGCGGTATTTCTCAATTCCACCGTGGCGGACCAGGCCTTTCGCGAATTTAGCGGACATACCCAGGTCAATGCCGGGGATCTGCGGTCCCTGCATTATCCGGACCGCGCCACCCTAATACGGTACGGGCAATGGGCCAAGCAGTCCGGATCGGCGACGCAAGAGGCCATCGATGCCTGCGTGGAGGGATTACCGTGAGTGATGGCGATCCCAGGGCCCAACGGATACAAGAGGCCCTGGGCGTGCTGGATGATTTAGGCATGCCCCGCGCGCAGCGCAATGAGCGCTCCGCCCTGTGTCTACTGGCCCTGCTAGATCTGACTGCGGACAAACCATGGAACGCGGCGACGGACCCCTTGATGGGCATTACGCCGATCATGGAGTGGGCGCGCCGGCATTACGAAAAGCCCTACGCGCCCAATACCCGCGAGACCTTTCGGCGTCAGACCATGCATCAGTTCGTCCAGGGCGGGCTTGCGCTCTACAACCCCGACCAGCCTGACCGGCCAGTCAATAGCCCTAACGCCGTCTACCAGATCGAACCGGCGTGTCTAGATGCCCTCCGGGCCTTGGGGACCGAGGATTACCCGACCAGGCTTACCAACTTTTTGGCGATACACGGAACGTTGGTCGCCCGGCACGCCATGCCCCGCTGGATGCGCATGATCCCATTACGGGTCGCTTCGGGACAGGAGGTCCTGCTTTCGCCCGGCCATCATAGCGCGCTCATAAAGGCCCTCTGTGAAGAATTCGGGCCGCGCTTTGTGCCGGGCGGGCAACTCGTGTATGCCGGCGATACAGGGAGGAAATGGGGATACTGTAACGAGCCTTTACTGGCCTCTCTCGGTATCACCATGGGGGCGCATGGAAAAATGCCCGATGTCATGATTTACGACCCGGATCGGCGATGGCTGATTCTCGCCGAGGCCGTGACTTCGCATGGACCCGTGGACGCCAAGCGCCACCAGGAGTTGGGCGAACTCTTTTTGAATTGCGGGGCGGGCCTGGTGTTTGTGTCCGCTTTCCCTGACCGTCGCACGTTCAACAAGTACCAGGAAGTGATTTCGTGGGAATCCGAGGTGTGGATCGCCGATCATCCGGACCACCTCATCCATTTTAACGGTGTGCGGTTCTTGGGACCGTACTCGAGAGCGTAAAAAATCCACATGACGATAGACTCCAGGAGCGGGTCGATGCGTATTGAGGCGATATAGAATGAGAACGCATTCGGGGCGGGAATCGTCGCGCTGGAGACGGGATGCGTTTTTTGGCGGCGATAGCTGGTATTACTGCGTCGGGGATTATAACCTGGCCGGTAGGCAGTTATCCGTTAATCTCTCGGTGACCCATGACGCCCATGACGCTCACTCAATCTGTGGGTCTATGCGAGAGTTTACGGTTGCGCTCAAAAACGCTCTCGACGAGAGCAAAGTGAACCTGAAGGGGCAAGCGAACCAAGGCAACGATTGACCGGGCATTGGCGCATCCACGGTCTGAAGCTTAGACGGCCGTTACACGACCGCGGGCCCGCCCCCGGGCGGCATGGCCGTGGGCGCAAGCCGCATGGGCCGCCAAGCGCCGGTGGCGATGCGCGCCCATTTCCAGGCCCCGTCACCCCAAATGGCGACCCGGGGCTCATGGGTAGGTGGCGACGTATTGCCCGATGTTGTTCATCTGGTACTCCCAACTGCGGCTATTCATGCGAAAAGCCTCCAGCCTGCGATGCTCGGGCAGTCGATCGAATCCCGATTCCACCACCGTCAACTGAATGCTGTTGCGCGGGGCCCCGGCCAGCGTGAAAGTCACGAGCGTCGTCGGCTCCTGCGAATAATCCACGGCCGGGTCCACGGCATAGGGATGCCAGCGAAAGGACAACAGCTCCATATCCTCCATGCGCTCGACTGCCGCATCGAAACTCATGTGCTCGTATCCTGGGTAGCTGACCGGCCCCCGCACCCGCTGCCCGGCCACGAACTCCTGGCCCTTCAGGTCGGCGCCAAACCAGCGCCCGAACTCCTCCGCGTTCGTAAGCGCGCGCCATATGCGCCCGCGCGAGGCCTGGATGACCGTACTGTGCTCGATACGGTCGGAGTGTCCGGTGTTATCCATGATCGGTCGCTTCCTCGTGTGTGCATGGCGGATTCGGCAAGCGCGAAAGGTGCCCGCCACCGGCGTGCCCATCCTCGAAAGTGGCCGACAAATACCGCCCTTCGCGACAGCGCCTATCGTAACACTTCAGGGCCAGGCACGAGATGGATGCGCAACTGCCCTCCAAGGCGCAGGGGCAGCGACAGGCTCGCCGTGGCGCCATTCCCGCCTCGATTGGGCCTTGGGGCCTCGGGCCGGCCCAGGCCCGCCGCGGGGGGTGCCTCCAGGCCATGCGGCCGGCCGCGCTGTGGGCGTCGAACGGCGGGCGCGTCCCAATCCATGACGGGCAGGGACACACGATGGGGGACTGCGTCTTGGGAGAGCCTCTCGCAGGGAGAGGCCATGGCAAGGTGAATGCCGGCGGCGCGCCGATCGCGCACGATCGGGCCTCGGGACGGGGCATCGCCCATGCCCAGACCTTCGCCTGAGCGCCCGATTGTCGCCGTTTGGTTGAGAGAGCGGCGCCACCGGACCGTGAGCCGCCAGACTCCGTCCGCCCCCGGCATGCCGCGTGGCGGCCAGGGGCCCCGTCTCGCCGGGTGTCCCCCATTCGGGCTTTCCGCGAAGGGGCTTGTAACCGCTTGATAATATTGGCGTCCCCAAGGGGATTCGAACCCCTGTTACCGCCGTGAAAGGGCGATGTCCTAGGCCTCTAGACGATGGGG